>JAOZHW010000023.1 GCA_026014685.1 Candidatus Bathyarchaeota archaeon | reverse complement strand
TTAAACGCGGCTATTGAGGCTGCTCGTGCTGGTGAAGCTGGCCGGGGATTCGCCGTCGTAGCCGACGCCGTTAAAGGCTTAGCGGGGCAGTCCAAGCAAGCTGCAGGCTCAGCAATCAACTTGGTCAAAAACATCAAAGAAGCAGGCAACCAAACCAGCGATATATCAAAGCAATCACAAGTCGGGGCAGAGCAGGGTGCAACCATTGTTTTGGGAGCAATTAAGGAATCTGAAGGCATCGCCAAAATCATGGGTGAAATGACAAATAAAGTCAGCAACCTAACCAACGGTGTCGAACGCGGCTTGGAAGCCATAACATCAGTTACAAAGACCATTGAGGAAGTTGCAAGTATCGCTGAGGAAAGTTCATCTGCATCTGAAGAGGCATCCTCAGCTGTAGAAGAGCAAACCGCAGCAGCACAACAAATGGCGGGTATAGCCAAAGAAGTTTCAGAAACCGCTGAACATCTAGAAACCATATCCAAAAATGTGGTTAGTAGCGCCGAAGAAGTAGAAAAACTCGCGGTGGCGGTAAGTACTGATGCTGAGAATGTTGAAAAATCCGCCAAGGAAATCGAAGTGCAGATCTCAAAGGTCTCCGAAGTCTCTGAAGCGGTTAAAAATCAAGCCGAAGATGCAATTCAGGCGGCAGAAAAAACAAACGTTAACCTACAAAAACTCGTGGAATACCGAATTAACTTGCTTAATGAACTCAAATCAAAATACAAAGTTGAGTAGGTGAAGTTTGTTGCAAACAGTTATGCAATCAGGAGACATGCAAATAGTCAACTTCACAATAGATGACGTTAACTACGGTGTTCCAGTGGAGCAAGTCCGTGAGGTCAGAGATATGCAAACTGTTACTCATGTTCCTGGTACTCCAGCGTTTGTTAAGGGCGTAACCAACCTAAGAGGTCAAATCATTACAGTTATGGATCTTCGAACGCGTTTAGGTCTACCAGAAAAAACCAACTCAGATAAAATAATCATCATCGACCTTGGAAAGCACGCCATAGGCGTATTGGTAGATTCAGTAACTGAAGTTTCAACGATACACGAGCAGGATATTGAGAAAAACTCAAGTAACCTCAACACTGGATGACGCCATTTTAGGCGTAGGTAAACAGGGAACGCGCTTAACCATCATTTTGGATATCGCAAAAACAATCGGAAAATCTCAGAAAACCAATTGATTAAGCCGAAAAATCCTCGGAGAACACCGAGGCAGCCTTTTTTTAGAGCATTAAGAATTTTTTAACGAAAATAGTCATCTGTTGGTTGAATTCTTTCATCATTTCAGTTATTACTTCAGTTCCTTGAGGTGTTAATTGATAGACTGTTTTCCGTCCATCGGATTCGCCTTTTATTAGCCCCTTCCGTTCCAATGTATAGATGGTTGCATAGACAGTGCCTGGGCTTAATATGCCGCCGAATTTGTTGTTGACAAAGGCAGTGAGGTCGTAGCCGCTTAGGTTGCTTTGTTTCTTCATTTCGATTAGTAACAGGATGTCTAGGAAACTTTTGACCACACGTGTTTCAATGTCCTTTGGTGAGTATCCACTGACATATTTCTGGGTGGTTTCTTTTTCCTTTTTGGTACTCATACGATTAGTCCCCTTTTGAAGTTTCTTAACCTATACTTTTAGATGAATTTTAACATTATTGTATGCAACGAGAAGTAATTTAGATTTTAGTTAAGCATGCAAAAATTGTGGTACTGTGTATGTTTAGCGTTTATTATTCGGTTTTCGAATATTCATTTGCAAAATAAAATCTTTAATCGCTGTATTCTTAATTCACATGTTTCAATACATTAACTAATTTGCGTATATTCACCATTCATAATACATAAAAATCGTTCTCCATAGTAATTTGCTTCTAAAGGAGCTATTGAAAATTTGATAAGTAATACTCAAAGAATAAACTTAAGCATGAATTTTCCACCCCCACCACCGCCCCCATCTCAAAGATCAAGAAAAAAAATCTTTTCACTCTTTGCAATCGTATTGATCGTCATAATCCTTGTTCCAACAGCTCTAATATTTTCAGGAACATTCAACTTAAATTCTCCGCCCTCAACGCAGCCCCCAATAAATCCCTCCTCAGGCCCCCCCGGAACATTCAACCCCACAAGCGGCGTTTCTGTTGCTTCAGGCTCAAAAGTGCCTGTTACATCCCAAACTATTGGTTCTAATGGTGGAACAATCCAAGTAACTGACACGTCAAGTCCCTTAAATGGACTCAAAATTGTGGTACCTCCAGCAGCTACATCAGAAAACATACAGTTTTCTATTAGTTACGCTGATGTCTCAAACGTTAACGGTTTACCCCAAGGCGCTTCACCTGCAAGTAAACTTATAACTATCGATGCATCAGGCTCAACAATCTTCAATAAATACGACATGTTTGACAAGCCAATCGAAGTTACCTTACCTTACGATTCTACAGTGGCAAACGACGACACCTCTCCAGTTCGGTTCTATTGGTACGATTCCCAGACGGGTAGACTAGACTCAACTGGATTTTTAAGTGAAGATACAAGTAAACACACCATCACCTTCCTTACCGCTTCATTCTCCGACTTTCTCGCTGTTGAAGTAGACATATTGCTTTCGCAACTCAGTGGAGAAACCAGCTATTCAGTTGATACAGGTTTTCGTCCATCTGCAAACGGTTGGTTCATCCCTAATTATGGTTCAGTTCAGACACCTGGCGGAATGTGTCTAGGAATGGTTAGCTACTCAAAATGGTACTATACTTACCACAAGTCAGACACAGGACTATACAGTAAATATCTGGAAGGCGACCCAGCACAATGGCGTGACGACTCTACAGCGATTCAACTAGCCGCAAGAGCTCATTTAGCAACCAGCGGCATTTGGAACTCGCTGACCACAGAGGAATACAACTGGGCGATATCTAATGCGCGGGAAGTCGGATTAAGTTGGCTATCAGGTATGATCGTTACAGGTGAACCGCAGCTAATTGGACTCAAAGCTCGAACCACTGATGGTACATGGTTAAATTACGCTCACGCAGTAATGACCTACGGTTATAAAGACGGAAGTTTCCTTATCTACGACCCTAACTTCCCGGGCTCATCACCCACAGACGCAATGCGAATGATACCTTTTGACTACAATAATGGTTTCAAAGAAATCTACGTTTCAGGAGCCACACGTGCAGACCGCCTTCAATTCAACATCTTCTATCATGCTGGCTCAAAACTTGCCTCAACACCAAGCGATTACAGTGGATTATATGATGCAGCACAGAGTAAATTCCAAGGCAGCAGTACTTTTCCAACAATCACCCTAACAGATGAAACCACAACACCCACAGGAACAACCCCGACGGACACCAACAACGATGGCATACGTGATACATCAGCGGCTAAAACAACCATATCTGGAACAATAACAGGTGGTACCCGCGCAGTAAATTCGACTCTAGTCTTTGTTTCCAACCAAAAATTTACCGCAGCAGTCGTCGATGGCGCATTCTCAATAGAAGTTCCATTGCTAGTAGGAGACAACGACATCGTGATCTTAGCAACTGATGAAAACACTTTTACTAACTGGGCAGGATTCCTTCGCGATACAATAAGATGCACTGCAAGTCCAGCTTCCTTCACAGTGACTCTATCTTGGGATCAAGATCAAAGTGATGTTGACTTGCATGTTTTAGAGCCTGGTGCAGAAGGACGACACATATACTACGGGAAAAAGGGTGATTCGCTTTCTAACCCGTACCTTGACATAGACAACACCTATGGATATGGCCCAGAACACTACTATGCTTTAGAAGGCACTACCTTGCCTGGCTCAACTAACCTCTATGGAAGATACCAGATAAGAGTCCAGTATTACGCTGATCACAGTGGCACAACAACACCGCAAACAATCACATGGCACTTAAACGTAAAATACTTGGCCTTCAAGGATCCTACGACTGGACAAGAATACTGGATTGAGCAATCTAGAGACGGCGTGCTATCGACGCCAAATAGTTGGAATTCAGGAGATTTTAGTTCGACTGACGCGTCATGGTCAAACGTTTGGACTATAGACTACTCGGCGCCTGACCCAGCTAATTACGGTATTCCAGCGCCACCCCAAAATAGGTTCACAAACTAAAGAGCCCAATCTTGGGCCTTCTCTTCTTTTTTTGAATTATTTTTGTTTATCTGACTCTAAATACTCAAGCATGATTTTTTTGTCGTTGGTGGGTGTCATACAGGTTTGGTTTACGCAGACGTAGGCTGTAGCTTTTCCCTCAATCAAATCGTAGCTTGAGCCAATAGTTGCTGATTTAGCCACCTGCGGAGTCCATAACCGAACCGTCAAGTTAGGCAGATACCTTTCTCTTAGGGCTTTAAGCATAGCCTGCGTATCTTTTTCTGTAATTTCGCCAGCTAAAACAACATTCTGTGAGGGCCCCAAAACGAAATCCAACCCCGAGAGCATAAAGGTATGTCCCATCGGATACCCCTTGAGGTCCTCTCCAAAAGCGCTAAGCATCTTGTTAGCGTACTGCTCAAAGGATACTTCGCCGCTTAAACGGGCCAGCCGCAGCAAATCAAGGAGCGCAACAGAATTCCCCGAGGGTACCGCGCCATCGTAGGTCTGCTTCATTCGTGGAACCTCCGTGGCTGTTTTGGGCGTGAAGTAGAAGCCACCGTTGGTGTCGTCCCAGAAATCTTCGATCATTGTTTTAGTCAAACCGATAGCCTTCTGCAGGTACTTCTCGTTAAAGTCTGCCTCGTAGAGCTCGATTAACCCCCAAATCATCATTGCATAGTCATCTAGGAAGCCCAAGACGGCGCTTTCGCCTTTTGCGTACCTGTGGTAGAGCCGCCCATCTGCAGTTTGCATGGTGCTTAAGAGAAAATCCACTGCTTTCTCTGCAGCTAAAAGGTATTTTTGTTCCCCAAAAACCTCGCCTGCCCTCGCCAACGCTGCGATGGTTAAACCGTTCCAGTCCAAAAGCACTTTGTCATCTCTGGCAGGTCGCACCCGTTTTGAGCGTTCAGCAAAAAGCAGGTTAACAATTTTTCCCAATTTCCCAATCACTTGGTCAACGGTTAAACCAGTTTGTGACGCCATTTGATCCAGTGGCACAGCGAGGTGTAGGATGTTTTTGCCGTTCCCGCCTTTGAATGGTTCACTGTAGTTGCCCAAGGCTTTAACGCCGAAGATTTGAATGGCGAAATCTGCGAGGTCAGCTGGAAGTGTCTGCTTTAGTTCGTCTTGAGTCCAGAGGTAGAATTTGCCTTCTTCTCCCTCGCTATCCGCGTCTTCGGCGGAGTAGAAGCCGCCCTCTGGAGAGGTGAGTTCACGCAGGACATAGTCGAGTGTTTCTTTTGCTGTGACTTTAAACCTGGGCGCACCTGATAGCTGTAAGGCTTCGACGTAGGTAAGCGCAAGTAAGGCTTGGTCATAGAGCATTTTTTCAAAATGGGGCACCAGCCAGTGAGCGTCTGTTGAGTACCGATGGAAACCTAAACCGACTTGATCGAAAATGCCGCCTAAACGCATCGCACGCAAGGTCTTGTCAACCATGCTCCACGCCGAATTCTGCTTAGTCCTAACGTAGTAGCGCATTAGAAACAGCAGGTTATGGGGTGAGGGGAATTTGGGTGCTGACCCGAACCCGCCTTTTTCATGGTCAAAAGCCAAAAACAACTGATCAAATGCTTCATCAAGTACAGATATTCCCAACTCGCCTTCATGTTTCGATACGGGCTGCATGCTGATTTGTTCTGTGATTTCTTGTCCCATAGCTTCGAGTTCAACTCGACGGTTTTTCCAAATCTGCTGAATCTGAGGAACCAAGCTTAGCATGCCTACTGTGCCGTAGTTGTTGTCTTTTGGGATGTAGCTGGCGACAAAAAACGGTTTCTTGTCGGGGGTGGTGACCACGTTTAGGGGCCAACCGCAGTTTCTGCCCATAGCTTGACAAGCCGCCATGTAAACGGCGTCTATGTCGGGTCGTTCTTCGCGGTCAACCTTTATGCATACAAACGCTTTGTTCATCAACTCCGCTACCTGCTCGTCCTCAAAGGATTCTTTCTCCATCACGTGGCACCAGTGGCAGGTTGAATACCCGATTGAAACAAAAACAGGTTTATCCTCTGCTTTCGCCTTCTCGAATGCCTCTTCTCCCCATGGGTACCAGTCAACGGGGTTGTAGGCATGTTGAAGCAGATAGGGGCTTTTTTGGTTGATTAGCTTGTTAGCTTTTCGATTTTGAACCGACAAAAGACTGTTCCTCTAAAAACAGTATGTTTCGCTGCTTATTAGAGGTTAACCAAAAAAGGTAGGTGTTAGTATTTGACACTTAGGTAGAAGAGTACCAGCAACGCCGCCATCTCAAACAGGTCAGGCAGGAACGCGAAGGGCCCCAGTCCAAACATGCCAAAGCCAGCTAAACCTATGATGAAGGGGCTCCATGCGATGTCTTTTATGAGGAAGAAGGTGGCGAACAGTGTTAATCCGATGGTGAATTCTGATTTAGTTTTGAGGTAAATCCCCACGTAGTTGAAGATTAGAACCACTGTTAGGACAATGTTTACGGTTGAGAGGATGGTTCTTGCGGTGTAATACAACTCTATGTCACCTGGGTTAACCATGGTGGCTCTTCGTGAAAACGGGAAACCGAAGCCTTGTTCTAGAAATTGATAGGACGTCATAACAAATGCTAGAAGTGCGGATAACCCTATCAAAACCGCAAGCAGTATCGCAATCATTCTTTTTCTATTCATTACCTGAACCCTCTTTGTGTTCTCCTTTTATTACTTTTTCCCGATTTTATTCACAATCTCCTCAAACAAAGCATAGTTGTCCTCTAGCATCTGCGAAAGAAAATAGGTTGCACCGTATCGGTCGCCAACAGAAGTTAACATTTTGTTCTTCTCTAGAACCTCAAGGTGGTGACGCATCGTCTTGTAATCCATCTGAAGCAGGGTTGCTAGTTGATTTGCGTTTTGAGGTGACACTTTTAGTGTTTCGATTATTTTTGCACGAGTCGGCCCGCCTCTGGTACCCGCGATGAGCCAGCCCAGGAGGTATTTTAGTGAACGTGCATTCGCTGACAGTTTCCTACCGCTCCGTGCGATGAATTAAGGGAACTGTTTGTTAACTTGAGGTTATAAAGTTGTGCCCAAATTGAAATCCCATCCAGTCAAATTAATATAAAAAAATTCTGAATCGAATTTGCGGGGATTTTGTGGTGGTTATTGATTGGGGATAGATTTGGGTAAATCGTTTAATAATAAATCCCGCTAAAATGGGCGCAGACAACCAAGAAGGGACGTGAATTACAATTTGGTCATAAGCCCAAACTGCCCAAAATACCCCTTCATTTTCCTTCTTGGTTGTCTCGAATTTACAATAAAACCAAGTGATGTATATGGGAATAATTAGTCGCGCATTACGTAACCTCTCAAGACGAAAAACACGAGCTCTGCTAGTAATTGTTGCCTTAAGCATTTCATTATCGATTATGGTTTCGATTCCTGCAGGTTTAATGGCTAATCAGGAGTCAACCAGTGCAATGGCTAACAATCTAGGAAACACAATCACACAAACAAGCCAGTCCATCAATCAAACATTAAGTCAAATAGATGTTTCTATGTCCGCTAATTTTGCGGGCTTTGGTTTTAGTCAAGCCGCCACGCCGTCGCCCAACACAAACGATAGAACCGGTGGCTCGAGTAGTGGCGGGTCAAGTTCTGGTGCTACTGGACCTCAGAATTTTGGTGGATTCGGAGGTGCTGGTGGGGGTCAGTTCGGTGCCGCTGCAGGTACAGCTTCTCCCATGAATCAAAGTCTATATTCTGATATTGCAAACATTAACGGTGTAGCCGCTGTAGAGGAGATACTCACGGCTTCTCAGGGCAGCAGCAACCGAACAACTACTTTCATGGGTCGAACCTTCACTACTTTAATAGTTGACTACACGATTCAAGGGATTCCTTTAGTCTCTGAATTGGTTGATAATTACTCGATATTACCAACAAACATTACTTCTGGAAGAAACCTCCAAGCAGGTGAAAGTGGAGTTGTCCTGCTAAGTCTGAACAACTCGAAATTCTTCAATGTCGGAGTCGGCGACGAAGTCACGATTGTGAACGAAACCTTTACGGTAGTTGGTATTTACTCTCCTTCTTCAACTGAGAACATTCAGTCACTTTACATGAACCTCTCTGACGCTCAACGAATCACAAACAACACCGGCTACATAACGAGCCTGAAAGTTTTCACTACAAACAGCGAAGTTGTAGATTCGGTTGCAAGCAGCATATCTTCCCTACACCCCGAATTGTCCGTAACCACCCAGCAGGATCGCCTTGACCAACTACAGCGGCAGCAAGCAATGTACGAAGAAGCTTTAGCGAGCGCCCAATCCTCTCTGGCGGCAACCGAGGCAACGGCAATTCAAGAAATAATCGTAGTCGTGGCTGCAACCAGCCTCATTGTGTTGTTCGTGATGCTGTACACTGTTAGGGAACGGACTAAAGAAATTGGGACACTCAAAGCAATCGGTTTCAGCAACAAAGTGGTTATGGGGCAATTCCTCGTCGAAGGTTTGCTTCTTAGTACAATCGCAGGGGTTGTAGGTATCGCTATAGCCGCTTTCGCAGCGCCGACTTTGTCGTCCCTGTTACTACCAACCGTTGGAACTCAGATGGGTTTCATGAATATAGCAACGGGTAGTGCTACTACTGTGACTTTGAGTACAACCCTTATGCTAGAAGCTTTGGGTGCAGCCGTGTTACTCGGGGTTGTGGGCACGCTTTACCCTGCGTGGAGAGCAGCAAAAATTAGACCTGCGGAGGCGATGAAATATGAGTAAACCTGTACTGCAAATAGAAAACCTAAACAAAACCTACATGCTAGGCAAACGCCCAGTCAACGCCCTCACCAACCTGAACTTGACCGTGAACAAAGGCGAATTCATAGCCATCATGGGCCCATCAGGGTCAGGCAAAACTACTCTGCTGAACATGATCGGATGCATCGACAAACCCACTGAAGGAACCGTAATATTAGACGACATAAATGTTACAAAAACCCCTGAAGACAAACTCTACAAGGTACGTCGCGACAAGATGGGCTTCATCTTCCAATCCTTCAACCTACTTCCATACCTAAACGCCAGAGAAAACGTAGAATTACCTATGGAAGGCAAAATCAAAAGCAGAGAAGAACGCAGGAAACGGGCAAGTGAACTCCTCAATTTGGTTGGGTTATCTGGCAGGGAGAACCATAGACCGCAAAGACTCAGCCAAGGCGAGCAGCAACGCGTCGCAATCGCAAGGGCGTTAGCAAACGACCCCGCTATAATCCTTGCTGATGAACCCACAGGCAACCTTGACACAAAAAACAAGCAAGAAATCATAAAACTCCTAGCCAACCTAAACCTGAATCAAGGAACAACTATCATAATGGTAACTCATGATACTAATGCTGCAATGCATACCGAGCGCATGCTTTTACTCAAAGATGGCAAAATAGTTAAAGAGAAGGAAGGTCTGCATCTAGCAAAGAAGAACAGCAAATGTCCTCACTGTGGTGCACCAATCAAAATGACTGACGACAATTGCCCTGCATGCAAGAAGCCGCTGTTCCAAACTGACGAACTATTTGCCTCTTAGTGGTGAATGATGGAGTCACAACCAGAAACACAACCTACAATTTTTCCCTCTATTCCCCCTCCTCCCGTCGAAAAAAAGAGACGGTTTAGCGGCGTAGTGTTAGTTGTGCTTCTTTTGGTGGGTTTAGTTGCAGGAGGTTTAATCGGCTACGCAGTTACCTATAACGATTTTAACAGTAAACTCACTAATTTGCAGTCACAGCTTGGCATGTCTCAAGGCAGCGGCGGTTCAACCTTTCTTTTAAACGAAAACGTCTCACTCGCAACGCTTTATTCAAACGTGAAATCCTCAGTCGTTGTCATTCAGAACTTAGCACCAGGTTTCACCATGTTTGGTCAACGAATTTACACGCTTCAACAAGGTTCAGGTTTTGTAGCTGAAGTTAACAGCCGTCCTTATGTAGTAACTAACAATCATGTTGTTACGGGAACAATAAACGTAACAGTGACCTTTTCTGATGGCAACAGCTACCCCGCAACAATCGTAGGGCAAGACCCTAAAGCGGACATAGCTGTTCTTTCAGTTACCTCTATGCCTAGCGGCGTGAAAGCGTTGCCGCTTGTTAGCTCATTAACCCTCAACGTAGGCGACCCCGTTGTGGCGGTTGGCACCCCTTACGGTTTGTCAGGAACGTTAACCACGGGTATAATCAGCGCTTTAGGCAGAACAATAACGGTGGGTTCGGATAACCAAATAATACCTGACACAATCCAAACCAGCACGCCTATAAACTCTGGGAACTCGGGTGGGCCCCTCATCAACTACGCTGGGCAAGTAGTTGGAATAACGACTGCCGGTATCAGCAACTCGGAGGGGTTAGGCTTCGCCATACCCTCATCCACCTTGATGCGTGTGTTGCCTTCGCTTGTTAGTTCAGGCAGCTACGACCAGCACCCCTCCATAAACACCGTGGGAACTGACATGAATTACCCAATCGCTCAAGCTATGGGTGCACCAGTTACATACGGCTACCTCGTGGAAAGCGTATCAGCACAAAATGGACTACAGGGCGGAAACACAGTCAAAGCAGTTCTCAACAAAAACGTTGTTGTCGGTGGCGACATCATAGTGGCCATAGGCAACACGCGCATCGCAAACACGGACGATTTGCTATCTTACCTTGAACGCCATACGCTTCCCGGACAAACAGTTACCTTCACAGTAGTACGGAATGGCCAAACACAGAGTGTGCAGGTAACTATCGGTAAAGCCTAAAATTTCGGCTTTATATAAGGGAGGGGAGGTACCGCGTGAGAGGTCACGTGATTTTCAATGTTGTTTGTTGTTCACTGAACTGTTGGTTGCTTTCGTTTTCGCCTTTAAAGAAAGAGCCTATTGAAAATTCACATCTATCAAGCTAAGGCTTGCGGTATTTTTATAAGTCCAGCGCCGAAATTAGCTTTTTATGCAAGCTGAATTTGGAGTAATCGGCGGAACAGGTCTCTACGACCCCAAACTTCTCAAAAACATCCAAGAAATCACGGTAGACACACCTTACGGGAAACCCTCAGACGCTATAACAATCGGCGAACTAGGCGGCAAAACCGTGGCGTTTCTGCCCCGCCATGGAAAACTGCACACTATACGCCCCACAGACCTAAACGTAAGAGCCAACATATGGGCGTTCAAACGTTTAGGCGTCAAACGTATACTTGCAGCCTCAACCGTGGGTTCATTGAGGGAGGATTATCAGCCCGGTGACATTGTCTTTGCTGACCAATTCATCGACCGAACCACCCGCAGAGAACAATCCTTCTACACTGCCGCGGAAGGCAAAGTATGCCACATATCAGTCGCGGAACCCATGTGCCCCCAACTGCATAAAACGGTAATCGAGGTTGCTGAAAACCTAAAAATCAAGATGCACCCAACCGGCACATACGTCTGCATCGAAGGACCCCGCTTCTCCACCAAAGCAGAATCCAAAATGTACCAGCAATGGGGTGCAGACATCATCGGCATGACCATGGTTCCCGAAGTTGTCTTGGCAAGGGAAGCGGAAATATGCTACACCAACATCTCCACGGTCACAGACTATGACTGCTGGAAAGAACACGCCGTATGCGTAGACGACATCGTCACAACCATGCGAAAAAACATAGAAAACGTCAAACGCATAATAGCAGAAACCGTAGCAAAAACGCCACGCGAATGCAGCTGTCAATGTGGACACGCATTAAGCGGCGCCTTCGCATAACAGGAGATAGAGTTGAATGAAAAAGACAGACCAAAAAATCAACCTAAAAAACAAAATCCGAAGAATCCCCGAATTCAAAGGCGTAGTCTTCTGGGACATAACCACCCTGCTAAAAGACCCCGCCTGCTTCAAAGAAACCATAAAACAACTAGCTGACCACTACCGTGACAAAAAAATCGACGTCATAGTCTCCAACGAAGCCCGCGGCTTCATCATCGGCGCGCCACTCGCATACGAGTTAGGTGTTGGGTTTGTACCCATTCGCAAAAAAGGCAAACTACCCTACAAATGCCTAGACTACACCTACCAAACTGAATACAGCACTGACACCATCCAAATACACGAAGACGCAATCCGCAAAGGTCAGAACGTACTCATCATCGACGACTTGTTGGCTACTGGCGGAACCGTCAAAGCCAACGTGGAACTGGTCGAGAAGTTAGGCGGCAAAGTAGTAGGAATAGGTTTTCTCATCGAGCTTGGATATTTAGGCGGCAGGAAACTGCTCGGCGATAAGCATGAAATCTACTCTTTAGTAGAGTACAAAACGCCGTCTGACGTTTAACGTTGAGGTTTGGGCTTGGCTTAGAAAGCACAAGTCAAGCGCCCATTCCTCCACTTCCTCCCTGCTGGCGAAAAAAATAATTGCGAATGGCCCAACTGCTTTTCTTGCGCTTTCCGCAGTGGCTAAAAGCGGGTTTTCGCCAAGCCCGCAGCTGTTTATGAGCTGCATAATAGGTTACACTTGGCGATTTTATATCACTTTGTTGTTGTAGCAAGACAGCAACGCACACTTAATACCTAAACTGGGCAAAGTAGTTGTCAGATAGGAGTTGACAGTTTGGAAACCGTTTTTGCTGACCAACAAGAAACCATAGGCACTCAAGCCTCAACCGAGGCTTTGAAGACTAAAAGAAGCGCCTTTATTTTTATAACCGCAGACTCAGAGCTTAGCCGTATCGCACTCGATGATCTGCGCAAAATCAGCGGTGTAGAAGAGGTTTATCTCTCACGTGGCGCATATGACCTTGTAGCTAAAGTTAACGGGGACTCATTGGAGTACATTCGTGAATACATACTTAAGCAGATTAGAAGGATAAACAGCGTAAGATCAACTTTGACTCTTACGGTAGTTTAAACCGCAAACTGTGATTGCCATCTGCCTCCAACAAGAAGCATTAAACAAGTTTAAGGTTATCATATTTTGGAAGTAGATTTTTTGCCCAGATACTTGGTTAACTCTGCGATTCTAAGTCCTTCAAAAGACGCAAAAAGCTGCGCAGAGGGCGCTGCCAAAATGCTTGCCAGAGGCAAAATCAAAGGAATCGAAGCGAAATCATGCTATTGTTGCACCAACGAGAACCGCGCTGCGTTCATAATTGAAGGTCCAAGTCAAGAGGCTATTTTAGAAACCATGCAAGAGCAACTCAACATACCTGTAGCTTCAATAAGCGAAATCCAAGAAGTCACATAGTTTTGATGTTCTCTTTTGCTGCTTGAGCATAGATGTCAAAGTCATGCTGCAAAAACAAAACCAACACAACCCGCTCAAGTCTATCTTCGGACTTCAAGTAATCCCTAACGGCAGCAACCGCAACTCTGCTGGCTTCTTCCTTTGGATACCCATAAGTCCCTGTACTAATCGAGGGAAACGCAACAGATTTTAGCCCTTTAGCAGCGGCAAGCTTGAGAGAATTCCAATACGCCCGCCTAAGCAGCTTGGCCTCGTCATGGACTCCACCCCGCCAAATCGGCCCCACAGTATGAATCACGAATTTGGCTTTAAGGTTCCCACCTGAAGTTATCACAGCGTTGCCTGTAGGTAATCCGTCTGGCCACTCCAGTTCACGGATCCGTTTGCATTCCTCGAGAATCTTGGGGCCACCTTTGCTGTGTATGGCTCCATCTACACCAGCGCCGCCTAGAAGGGTCGAGTTTGCAGCGTTAACCACTGCGTCCGCTTCAACTTCGGTTATGTCGCCTTTGATCAATTGTAGGGTTGCGTTTCCAACTTTAAATTCCATAAACACCACTACTGCATGCAGTCTATTTAACTATGCTAACAGCGACCACACCGCTGACCCCATAAAGAAAGCGCCGAATCCGATGAAGACCGCTACACAGAACAGCGTAATCCCCATTCGAACGCGATCATTCCAGAAGCGCTGAGACTTAAAAATCAGAAAAGCCGCAGCCGTGTACCATGCGAAGTCGCAGAACCAATGCACACCCGCAAAAATGGAGAAACCCAACAAGCCAAACAGCTTGGCGTTTAAAATCAAAGCTGTACCGATTGTTAGCCACCACAAAATGAAGCCTGCATTCGCCGCTGTAGTGTAGACGCCTGCGAAAACAGAATCCCGTTTAGGACTCACCAAGGCATCTTCCCGTTTATGCCTGCCCCGAAAAGCCTGTACACCCATAAAAATCATCAATGCACCTCCAACTAAACCAACGGCAACCTGCGCCAAAGTGGGAATCTCAAATTGGCTTAACACAAAGAAAATCAGAAACATCAACGGAAACTCTACCAGTCCATGTCCGACTGCGATTAGCGCTCCTGAAATCTTGCTGGTGGCTGCTTTCTTTATTGTAGCCGCAAACAGTGGTCCAGGCATAAGTACCCCTGAAAGCGAAATTAACAACACTGAGGAAAGGAACAATGAAAAGTCAGTGATGTACTCCACCTGTGGTTCTCCTAGACGTTTTTCAAAGATTTTTCGAAGCTATAAGGATTCAGGAAACGCAGACATAATCTATTGGTCTTTTTTGCCCTTCAAAAGACGCTTCTGCATCTCAACAATGTCCGCGCTATCCTTTGCAGTCACATAATTATCCAGCAGCATCTGATTAAGCTCAAAGAAGGTATGCCCCCAAGGAAAAATCGACAAAACTTTCTCTGCTTCCACCGTGAACCCTGCAATGTAAAGCGCAGCCGCAATAGCTTCAGCGGTTGACAGCTTGGTGAGTTTCCCAAAGTTAACAGGGTTACCTGCAATCAATATAGGTAAACATCGGCTGGTGCCCCGAACGTGGTCGCCCATAATTTTTTGGGCGTGCTCCCAACTGCAATCCAACGCGGCAATGCCAAACTGCTCTACTCGCTCGCGGTCAGCTGGAGAAAAAGCAATTTCACCAAAGGGATTTAAAACGATGGCTCGCTTGGGAAGAAACCTGGCCTTAGAGACGATTCTTGCGTATCCTCGGCGTTTGAGTCGAAGGGCGGTGTTCTTTTTGGGGTCATCTTGGGCAGCATGATAAATAGAAATCCTGACCGAAAGAAGTGGCTGTTGCTGATCTTTGGGGTCAGTTTCCAGTTTTGCGCACCTGCACATGGCTCATTGGGTCTTCAAACACCTTTGGAATCCAATCGATGAGGTCGGTTGCAACCATGTGGTAACCGATCTCGCCTGCAACAAAGTCGCCAGCTGCACCGTTAACAAAAGCACCCGCTACAGCAGCCTCAAACGGCTCAACACGCTGCGCCATCAAACCAGCCACGATACCTGCCAAGACGTCTCCTGTGCCACCTACAGTCATGCCAGAGTTACCAGTGAAATTGAGTTTAATGCGTTCAATGTCGCAGATGATGTCTACTTTGCCTTTTACAAGTATGGTCGCTTCGAGTTTCTTGGCGTTTTTCTGAACCATAGCTATCCGCTCTTCTAGATTTTCAGGAAGCGATTCACCTGTGAGTATGGCGAATTCGCCTCCATGTGGTGTCAAAACGAGTGGCACCTTCAATGGGCGTTTGAACTTTGCGAATGCTTTCAGCCCATCAGCATCAAGCAATAGCGGTTTTCCAGCCTTTTCAATCTCGCTTATGCATGCTTTGGCGAACTCTTGGGTTTCAAGGTTTAACCCCATGCCAGGTCCCATGGCAACGGCGTCAACCATTTCTATGTATGGTTTGAGGGTTTTGAGGTTGCCTGAATTGAGGTTGTTGCCTTCCAACTTTACTGTTATCAAATCGGGTGACATCGACGAAATCTCGTAGGCGTTGTTTTGGGGCGTAGCAAGATAAACCAAGTCCACACCTGTCCGCATAGCCGCCAACGAAACCAAGACGGGTGCGCCAGAATAGACTTCGCTCCCACCAATAACCAGCAACCGCCCAAAGTCGCCTTTATGCCCCTCTGGACTTCGCGGTTTTGAAGCTAAAAGAACATCGCCCGGACCCGCAAACCGCTCTAACTCAAAGGGTAATCCGATGCTGCCGACGACGATTTCGCCCGTGTATTTTTTGGCGTTTTCCATTCCTTTTTTGGCTCTATGGAAAGTCACGGTTAAATCAGCTTTGGCAGCGCAGCCTAAAACGTCGCCGGTGTCAGAATCGATACCTGTGGGGACATCTACGGCAACCTTGAAGCCGCTTAATCCATTGATGCAGTTGACGACTTGGGCAACCGGATTTTTAAGTTTCCCTTTTGTTCCTGTACCCAGTAATGCGTCTACAATTACATCAGCTTTAACATCAGGTATGGCTAAGCTGTCAGTAATTTCAAGGATCGGTACTTCCCTCTGCAGAGATTGAAGAATTTCAAAGTTCTTCAAGGCTGCTTCGTGGCTGATGTCGCGACCCTTTCCCACCAAAATGACAGTAACATCAAAACCTTCAGCCAACAGGTGCCTAGCAGCAACAAACCCGTCTCCGCCATTACCGCCCAAACCGCAAAAGATTGCAACTTTTTTGTTTTTAGGAAAGCGCGAAACCACTTCATGGGCTACGTTATGTCCTGCTAACTCCATCAACTGAAGCAGGCTTATGCCGAAGTATTCTGCGTTTACTTCCAAGGTTCGCATTTCGCGGCTTGAAATGTAGCTGTTTTTGTTTTTTGGTTGCATACTGAGCGCCTTGTTAGTATTGGTTTCTTTATAAGATAAGGCTATCTTTTTGACTCCGTATACAAAAGCATCACCAAAACACACTTTTTCTAATAAAACACAAAACCGCAAAAAATCAAAAAAACAGCAAATTTTTTCGAAAACAGACGAACCTTATATATACATAAAATTTGTAGAGCAGAATTCCTCAGCACCATAGAACGCCAAATAACTTTTTAGACAAAGACAACGGTTTGACGGTAACATTGCACGAAAAAATCTCCGAGAAACCATTTAAAATGGCCATTATGCTGCTTTAGTTCTTCCTTCACTGCTGTCGCTTGAGGGTGCAGAGGTGCAAGTAAGGGTTTGGTTGTGGATGTTTAGTTGTTTTTTGTTTGTTAAACGCATCTTTGTCTGCTCGGAGTCTTGTTTTTGTTGTTTTGATGTTTTATTTTCCTTCGGTGCAATTAGGTTGGCGGGTGTATATGCGTCAAAGTTTCTGTTTATTTCGAGTTCGCTGGTGCGAAAAAATTTCGAATGTACACTTTTTAAATTAAATAGCTAAAAATGTGTTTAGTAATCATTACAAAAATGTATTTTTATGTATATTTTTCCATGCGACCTAATCATAAATTGGTTTCAAATTTTCGAAGAAGTCTGTTTAAGAAAAAGTTTATTCCAAAGCGTCGCTCTAAATCTATTAGCCAATGCTTTTAACAGATCTAAGGTGGAACTGTTGAATAAAAAATATAGTCTTACAGAACAAGATGCCCTTCTAGTAACTGATATCCAAATCGACTTTCTACCCGGAGGCGCCCTCCCCATCGACCGAGGTGACACAATAATCCCCGTAATCAACACCTACATCAAACGCTTCGAAAAGGCAGGAGCAAATATCTTTGCTTCTCGAGATTGGCACCCGCCTAATCACATCTCCTTTAAAGCGCAGGGTGGACTTTGGCCTCCTCACTGTGTGCAGGGAACCAAAGGAGCCGAGTTTAGCCCAGCACTGAAACTTCCCAAAAAAGTTCTAGTAATCTCCAAAGCCACAGACCCACAGCGTGAAGCGTACTCTGCGTTTGATGGCACAAACCTCGACAATGAACTGCAGAAACTTGACGTCAACCGCCTCTTTGTCTGCGGTTTGGCCACTGATTATTGTGTTGTAAACACGGTTCTGGATGCCTGTGAACTTGGTTTTGAAACGGTCGTGCTTATGGACGCTATCTTAGGTATCGACGCAAACCCTGGAGACGTTGAACGAGCAATTAACGCCATGGTTAAAAGCGGTGCAGAACAAGCTCTTGACGCAGATTTTTTGGATGCCGAAGAAACATTGCCTGTCGGAGAAGCAGAGGTTGATGTTTTAGCTGCGAAGCCCTCTTTGCTCAGTGGAGCCAAAAAGAAAGCTCGTTTGCGACCAAAGACCGCTAACCGGCGACTGAAGACCGAGCGCGGCTAAACTTCGAAAAGCTGCGAAGCTTAAATAATCATCCGCAGTTTAGCGGGTGCATAATTGTTTTTGGCTATTCTTTACTTGATTAAGCGTAAATTGGTTCTAAAAATCAATAGATTGGCACAAAAATAATGGCATAAGTCGCCTAAACGAGCCGCATATTTCGATTTTTCAGGGGTCTTTTGGCTGTTGATTTACTCTTTGTTTGCTTATGTTCCGTTTGTTGTAGGCGAAATTTTATCGAATGGACATTTTTTACTATAAACAGTTAAAAACACGTGCATATACATCAGTTTTTCGCACTTAAATTGTAACTTTTTATGTAGCCTTTCTATTTTCTAGGTACGAATAACGAAAACTACCTACAGTTCACCCATAACCTGAATGATCACTGAACGCTCACGGGGATAAACGTCAGTTTCCACAAAAAACAGCGACTGCCACGTCCCAAACTCAACACAACCCTCAACGACAGGCAAGGTTTTGTCAGGCGGTAGAAGCATAGATCGCAAATGCGAATGCGCGTTGGAAGGGTGATGGTAGCTCCGATGCTTAGGCACCAACTCTTCAAGATACCCTTTGATGTCCGCCAGCAAACCCTCATCGTTCTCAGTCAAAATCAAAACCCCTGTTGCGTGAGGTGCATAGACGTGGACGATGCCGTTTCTGATTCCAGATTTCGAGACAACTTCCAACACATTATCCGAGAGGTCAACAAAGCTGATTTCGCCTTTAGTCCTAAAGTTGAGTGTCTTGTTTACCACCTTAAAGTCAGCCATACACAATCCCTACCTGTTTAGTCAGATCTTTTTGGTTGAAAAACGTTTCTGGTTGAGCAAAAAACTGTGTTTTGGTGATGCTTTTGTATACAAAAGACGAATTTTTGCGGACTGAACCCTCGCCAATACGGCAAACAGCACATCAAAAGATAAGGAAGTGATTAAAATGATCTAACAAGTCCTGACACCTATACACAGCAAAAAAAAACGCATACCCACAGGAACATCTCCGGCGTTGTCTCTCTTTGTTTTAGTACTGATTTTTCGTCACACCATGTCGGTCGAAATGATGTGGTTGCGTTTTGGGTTTACGTCTTTTTTAGGCTTGTTTGGGTGTGAGCTGTGAGTTTTTCTGCACAGAAAACAATCGCCCTGTTGTGTGAGTTGCGGTGTGAACGTGTGAACCTGCAATAACAGCTTTTTTAACGATAGTATTAGTAGTGTTAAAACAGCAGCTATTCCTCAAGTGCACCTAAGTTGGGCCTCAGTCAAGATCAATCAAAAGGCACTTGGTGAGTTCCACGAGGACGGGACCGCTGTTTATTTTTGAGTAACGACCTCACCAGCAAAAAAGGGAAATTGACAAACCAAAATAGACTTCTCCTGTCAAAAAAAGAATAGACCTGTCTATTGTATTAAGAGAAAAAATTAGCCTACTTCTCCAGTTGATGATAAAATGCTGCTAAGCGTGCTGGTTCCAGTTTCCAAGTTGAACATAGTCGCATAAATGTTAAACACAGCGAAGACTTGGCTTATTTCAGGAAAAGTGACTTTCGCCAAAATTTTTTCGCGACCCGCAACTTTGAAAAAATTACGGGAATTCGAAGCCCTCCATTGACTAAAATGGGCCTAAATTAGCCTTATTTTGCTTTGAAGCTTTAAATTAACGTTTGTTGGGTCACGAAATATGTTCGGAGAAAAAATGGCCTACGTTTTTTCACTAAACACAAAAACAAAAACTGAATAAAATGCCGCTATTGGCAAAATACCCTTAATTTAAGCCGATTTGTTGCTCCCTTGGGTGTTTGGCATGGTGAATGTCGGGGCCTCTTAAAAGTACTGACGAAAATCTCCATAGATAGCAACTTCCCAGTTTTTCGGGTAAACTTCGAGCATTTGGGTGCCTCAAAGGCACTTTTGGAGTCATGTAGCAAACTTTGCCCATTTGTAAAAAATTCAGGATTCTAATGCGCCTGGGCCTTCACGAAAATGGCAAGTTTGCTTTTTGCCGTTTGAACGTGGTGGCTGAGTTGGGGTTTTGTGGGTGCTGACTGTGTTTTGGTGATGCTTCTGTATACAGCCTTTTTGTTGCGAGAGGGTGTGTGTTTGCATGTTTTTGGGGGTTTTGTTGGGTGGGAGTTGATGGCTTCAGCAACAGTTTTGTAGCGGTTAGTGGTGGCTATGTAGCTCATATTTTTGAAATATCAATGTTGTGAAATTCTATTTCAGTTGATTTGGTTGTATTGGTAATATCGCTGTGTGGCATGTTCACCAGTAACTTCTAGCGCCACCAACGAAAACATGTAGTATACAAAAGCATCTCCCAAACACACTTTTTTGTTCCCTAAGAGAACATTTTTTTTAACCCAAAACACCATAACCAAACAGCGAGGGAAAAAGTTGGCAACCCCCGAGGACCGCATCAGACTTAGGCGTTGGCGTAAAAGGGGCTTCTACAGCGAAACCGTACTGGTCAAGCTGCTACACAAAAAAGGCTACCATGCCGTCCGCGTCCCCGTAAGTAATCCCAGTCTCAACCCTCTCCCAGACATCATGGCCCGCAAAGGACAACACCTCTACGCATTCGAAGTCAAAAACGCCACTTACTACGCATACTTCCCCAAGCAGCAAATTGACAAACTGTTCCGATTCCTCGACGAGTTTATACCCACAGGTCACGAGTTGAAGCATGCAGTTGTGGCTGCGCATTTGGGAAAACGGTGGATCTTCAAAGAAATCAACTGGACAGACTGGGAAAAAGATAAACTGCCCGAGAAGGTGCGTATCTTAAAGCGGGACAGGGGAAACTTAAACATCGACACATGTTACCCGCAGTAAAGAATTGTACCTCAAAGCTATTATGCTTAAGAATTAACTTTCGTTAATCAGTAGTGAGGAATCGTGATGACGCAGCAAGAAGAGGTGATGGTGTCCACTCAGGGGTTAACTAAAACCTACCTGTGGGTGAAAGAAAAATCACCGTCCTATCAGACGTCACGCTGCAAATCAAAAAAGCCACCTTCGCCGTGATTTGTGGGCCTTCAGGGTCGGGAAAAATAACCCTGCTAAACATAATTGGCGGTATTGACCGACCGACAAAAGGGCAAGCATCGTCGCAGGGCAAGAACTTAACGGTAAAGACGAGGATTTCCTATCAGAATTCAGAGGTGCCCATGTGAAATTTGTTTTTCAAGCCTACAATATAGTCTCAACTTTGACTGTGGCAGAAAATGTGGCTTTTCCCGTGGAGTGGCTAAGAAAAAACCCCCACGACATAAAAACAAAAGTCAATTAACTCCTCAAAACAGTGGGCCTTGAGCTCCGTGCAACCCATTTCTCCGGGCAACTAAACGGGGGAGAGCAGCAGAGAGTCGCTTTCGTCAGAGCATTAGCCAAAGACCCAGAGGGTATTTTGCGAATGAACCCTCAGAACACTAGAACCAAAAAGCCCAAAAATCGCGGTGCTTCAACATTGAAGGGAAGTTTGGGAAAAAGGCGTGGGCAACGCAAGTTTAGAAGGTAAATTGGCGACTAACCTGTAACGCGCTATCTTTTGCTGTAACTATTTCTGGCTTCATCTCCATGTTTTTACCCACTTTAAGGTCTCAAAAAACGTAATCAAAATATTAACCTAACTTGTTAAATCTCTTAGAAAAACACTTAACTGAATCCAAATAAAACGGCAACTGGCTGATGAAATCCTGAAGTTGAAGCACCGAAACGACGGGGACTTCGTAGTAAAAATTGTACGCGCCAGGCATCAACGAGAGTACAGCAGGTAAAAATCTTGCATTTCCCCATTGTGTACAATCCAACTTAAATTTAGGGTTAGGAAGCGAGTCAGCTAGGGCGTTGGTTCGCTCTGTTTGCTCTTCAACGATTTTCCTTAGAGCTGATGCTGCGATTGCGTGTTGCCAACGTTTGCAATCAACACAAATAACTAAGGGTTTTCTGCAGCCGACTACATCGACTTCGTATCGGCGATCTGAGTGTTTAAAGCGCAAGTTTTTGTGGACAGTGTAGCCGTTACTTTTTAGTGCTATAGCAGCCATTTCTTCAAATTCTTGCCAACCGAGCAAGTTGCTGATTGTCTGGATATCTGCACCTAAAGTAGCGGCTTTAACGGCGATTTTCAAGCGGTTAGCGCTGTCTAAAGCGACACTGTCAGTTTTGAGATAAATGAGGTTTTCGTTTTGCAGTTTTTTGAGCAACTCTAAACAAACTTCTATGGGTAATCGGGCGGTTGTTTTGATATCTTCGATTAGAGCAGGGTTTTCTTTGGTTAGTTTTAACAGCGAAATTAACAGTTTGCACTCAACACTCATGGTCTTTACTCCAGTGAAGTTGATAAAATTCAAGCAAAAAACATGCGTTGTATACGAAAGCATCACCAAAACACATTTCTAAACCCACGTACCTCATCGTCGACCCTTTCGCGCGAACTTTCAATATTTTAACATGTCTTAGCCAAATAACGTTTATCTACCTTTTTTTGACAGCACTCTTTTTTTGGCGAGTGATTTCGTGAATCGTAGTTAGGCAAAATTGCGTCTTTGATGGACAAATTGTTGTTATTTGTATCTTTTCATGATTGCTTTTGCGATAATTTTAACTGTTTAGTGTAAAAAGTGACAGTTCGATTATTTTTCGCAGACCAAACTCTTAAAGCAACGTCAAGTAACCCTCTATCATAAGCATTAAGGGCGGCTTTTTTTAGACAATAACGACGAAAAAGGATACAAAACAGGTCAATGTCCACTTTTTTAGTCACTAAAACAGCGTTCACACATTTCAAAATCACATTTTTTGACGCAAAAACACTTTCTACCCATCTGTATAAGCTTATTTCAATCTAGTCTTCCCGCTTTTTATGTATGATTATATAAGCTTCGACTATTTTCGAATTTTTTGGCTATTTTTGAGGCGATTTTAAAAAAATAAACTGTGTTTTGGCGATGCTTTTGTATACGGGAATAAATTACGCCGATTTTCAGAGAATTAATAGATCAAGGGTAAAAAATGGATTTAAGAAGAAAACAAAAAATGTAGCTGCTACTTTCTGATTTGTCCGTCACCCACGACAACATATTTGGTTGTTGTTAGGTGTTGGATGCTCATGGGTCCGCGTGCGTGGAGTTTCTGTGTGCTTATGCCGATTTCTGCGCCAAGTCCGAATTGGTTACCGTCTGTGAAGCGGGTGGATGCGTTCCAGTAGACTGCGGCGGAGTCGACTTCTTTTAAGAACCGCTGAGCTTTAGCGAAGTCGCGGGTGATTATACTGTCGCTGTGGTGTGTGCCGTACTGGTTAATGTGGGCAATGGCTTCGTCGAGGCTGTTGACGACTTTGACGCCGATTATTAGGTCGAGGTATTCGGTGTACCAGTCCTGCTGTGTGGTAGCTTTGACGTCGGGAACGATTTTTCGGGTGACTTCGTCGCCTCGGACTTCGACCCCGTTTTTACGCAATTCAGCGATGATTAGGGGGAGATATGTTTTGGCAATTTTGCTGTGCACGAGAAGTTTCTCGGCTGCGTTGCAAACGCCGGGTCGTTGAACCTTCGCGTTAATAATAATCGGCGTTGCTTTTTCGAGGTCAGCGTCTTCTTCAACGTAGACGTGGCAGTTGCCTGTACCCGTTTCTATGACGGGGATGCGGGATTTCTCGATGACGGTGTTGATTAGGTCTGCGCCCCCTCTGGGCACAAGCACGTCAATGTACTTACGCATGCCCATCAACTCTTCTGCAACTTTACGGTCAGGTGAATTCACTATTTGGATAGCGTCAGCGGGAACACCGGTACCTGCAAGTGCACCGCGAAGGACGTCGCCGATGGCTACGTTGCTATTTAGGGCGTCTGAGCCGCCACGTAAAATCACAGCGTTGCCTGATTTTATACAGATACCCGCAGAGTCAGATGTAACGTTGGGACGCGATTCATAGATAACGCCAACGACGCCCAGGGGAACGCGGACTTGGCAGATGATTAAGCCGTTGGGGCGTGTCCATGTTGATAAGACTGTGCCGATGGAATCGGGCAGTGCGGCGACTTCACGGAGTTCTTTTGCCATATTTTGGATTTTCTTTTGATCCAAAGCTAAACGGTCAAGAAGTGACGCTTTAAGCCCTTTAGCTTTAGCTGCTTGGACGTCACGTTTGTTTGCCGCCAAAATCTTCGCCACATTTGCCTCCAGCGCATTGGCCATTTTGCAGAGCGCCAGATTTTTGGATTCCGCGGATAGTTTTCCCATCTCAAAGGCAGCTGCTTTGGCTTTGATGCATATTTCTTCTATCATTGTGTTCCCTCGGTTAAGTGGATGTTTCGGTGCTCAATAACCTCTTTTGGTTTGTCTGTGCCGAGTTTCTTATGTACCTCTGATACCTTTAACCCTTTAATTAGGTTTAACTGAGTGCTACTATAGTTGGGGTTTCCGCGTGCAAATTCACCTTTTTCGTCCGCGAGGCTAACTACGTCGCCTTCACTGAAGGTTCCTACGATTTTGGTGACGCCGACAGGGAGCAAGCTTGAGCCTTCAAGGATGGCTTTTTTCGCGCCTTCATTCACGTAGATCGTACCTTTTACCGCTGCACCGTATGCTATCCAACGTTTAACGGCTGGCATGCGGCTTTGAGGTTTAAAGTAGGTGCCTACTTCTTTGCCTGAGAGTATGTCCAGTATGACGTTGGGGCGTCTGCTGTTGGCTATAATCACGGGTATACCGCATTGTGTGGCGATTTCGGCGGCTTGAAGTTTGCTTTGGATTCCTCCTCTACCTCGTTTGCTTTTGCCGTTTACTGATTCTTTGAGTTCTGTGGTGATGGCTTCAACGGTTGGGATTAGTTTAGCTTCTGGTTTGGCGGGGTCTGTAGTGTATAAGCCCTCAACATCGGAGAGTATTATGACAAGATCTGCGCATAAGGCTCCTGCAACAAGAACCGAGAGTTTATCGTTGTCGCTAAAGTTTATCTTGTAACCTTCTGAATGCATCAGTTCATCAACTGAAGTAACATCGTTTTCGTTGATGATGGGTACAACACCGATTTTAAGCAGCAACGAAAGCACATCACAGGTGTGGACATATGAAGCACGGTTTGAAAGATCCTCAGCAGTTAACAGAATTTGGGCAACTTTAAGGCCATACTTTTTGAAGATTTCTCGATACTTCGCCATAAGCACGCTTTGACCCGCGGCTGCAGCAGCTTGCTGAAAAACGACGTCTTTAGGTTTAGGGGGGATACCCAGCTCTGCGATGCCTGCTGACACCGCACCCGAAGTTACCAGTATTATTTTGTCACCCTGCTTGTGGGCGGCTGCGATTTGGCTGGCAAGGTTTTGCATTTCTTTTTGGTCAAGGTTTCCTTCGCTGTCGGTTATACCGTTTGTGCCGACTTTAACGACGACTAATCTTGAAGGCATCAGAGATTCCTTTGTGGGAAATATGTTTAGAGCTTGCTTAAAAATGCAACCAACCCCCGCAGCGAAAAATGTTTTTCTGAAGTTGAAATATGAATTGCACGAAAATTTAAGCAAGAAAATGCTAGCAAAATATATAAGTAAAATAGTCATGGGTTCTTGACCATGTACATACCCCTACAAACTCTTACTAATTTTGTAATTGAAAACCCCCTTGTATTTTGGATAGCACCAGTTGCAGGTGTCATCGCTGTTGTTGCATCACTCATACTTATGGCACGCATCGGAAAGATGAGTCCAGGCGGACCAAAAACCGTAGAAGTGGGCAACGCCATCCGCGAAGGCGCCTATGCCTTCCTAAAGAGGCAATATAAAACAATCGCAATAATCACAGTAATCATTTTTGCGCTGCTGTGGGTCGCCTTGCCGACAGGACCGTTCGGCGTGGGCACGGCGGCAGCGTTCCTGGTGGGAGCAGTCGCATCCCTTGCGGCGGGCTACATCGCCATGGACAACGCCACCAAAGCCAACGTGAGAACTGTGGCGGCAGCCAAACAGTTCGGCGCAGAAAAAGCGTTAAAAACAGCGTTCTACGGCGGCGCCACGATGGGTATGGCGGTTGTCGGTTTATCTTTGTTGGGTGTAAGTTTTCTGTTCTTGCTCTACGGCGGCTACAACGCAATGTTTGGAACATTAACAGTCACAGAGGCAGCAGAGTTAGGTCGCAGTGCAGCAAGCGGAATCGTTGGTATGGGTTTTGGGGCTTCACTAATTGCGCTCTTCGCGCAGCTCGGAGGCGGTATATACACTAAAGCCGCAGACGTCGGCGCCGACCTTGTAGGCAAAGTTGAAGCAGGCATCCCCGAAGACGACCCACGCAACCCTGCAGTAATCGCTGACAACGTAGGCGATAACGTAGGCGACAGTGCTGGCAGAGGTGCAGACCTCTTTGAATCAGCCACAGGCGAGAACATCGGTGGCATGATCATCGGTGGATTAATCAGCATCGCCACAGGCAACCTCATCTTCTTGGTTTTCCCACTCATTGCAAGAGCACTCGGTATATTCGCAACATTAGTCGGTATGCCTTTTGTGAAGCTCAGTGAGTCGGAAGCTAAGCACCCAATGAAAGCGCTTCGCAAAGGTCTTATGGTAACAACAATCGTTGCAGGTATCTTGTTCTTCTTGGCGACCGTCTTCTTGCTTGGAAGCATGTACCTGTTTTACTGTCTACTGGCAGGTTTAGCAGCATCAGTTGCCATCGACTACATCACAGACTACTACACAGGTCGCGACCGTGGACCAGTTAAAAAGATCGCAAAAGCAAGCGAAACAGGCAGCGCAACAAACATCATCACAGGCTTTGCAGTAGGCTTAGAAACAACGGCACTACCCATAGTTTCCTTGGTAATTGCCCTTATCGCTTCATACTGGTTCGGAACCCAATTCGGCTTAGAAATCGGCATTGACCCATTCATAGGCGGCATCTACGGCACCACACTGGCTACTATGGGCATGCTTGCAGTCATGGGTATGGTCTTAGCCCTTGACGGCTTTGGTCCAATCGCTGACAACGCTGCAGGCATCGCTGAAATGTCAGGTGAAGGCGGTGCAGAAGCTACCATGGAAGCACTGGATGCTGTGGGCAACACAACCAAAGCGCTCACCAAAGGCTTCGCCCTCGGCTCAGCACTACTTGCAGCACAATTATTGTTCCAAACTTACATTGAAGAAGTCCATCTGCAAACCGGACAAGCCATCGCTATAGATATTTCTAACCCTGCAGTCCTTGTCGCAGGTTTTATTGGCGCTATGATTCCATTCTTCTTTAGCTCACAAGCTATCAGCGCTGTCGGAAAAGCTGCCGCAGAAATGGTTGCAGAAGTCCGACGCCAATTCAGAGAAATCCCAGGCATCATGGAAGGAACAGGCAAACCTGAATACGGCAAAGCAGTAGACATCAGCACAAAATCAGCACTCAAAGGCATGGTCGTACCCGCACTGATCGTCGTAGTTGTACCACTTATAGTCGGTGTCTTAATGGGTCCAGAAGCAGTCGGCGCACTCGTCATCGGCGCAACACTCTCAGCAGTACCCCTTGCACTCCTCATGAACACAGGCGGTGGTGCATGGGACAACGCAAAGAAGTACATTGAAGCAGGACATTTAGGCGGCAAAAACAGCCCAGCTCACGCAGCAGCAGTCGTAGGCGACACTGTCGGCGACCCCATGAAAGACACAGCAGGACCAAGCCTCCACGTACTCATCAAACTCTTGAGCACGCTGTCAATTGTCTTCATCCCGCTGTTCTACAATCTGCTGCAGCTGATTTAGAATAGCACCTTGGGGGATTTTCTCCCCCCTCTTAATTTTTTTAATTTACCTTTTTAACAAACATTGAACTATTCCGCAGTATATTTCTACCCGTATCGATATTCAGCTAATCACTCGAAGTGTACATAATTGAAAATTGTCGAAAAAAATCTCCATCAAGGCTTCATAAAAGTCGTCCCCGACACCCCCGACGACCTATGGCACCTCTACAATGTCATCTACAAAGGCGACGAAGCGTACGCTTACAGTAGTCGCGCCATCAAAAGCGACACCGCCACCAGCCGCCCCAAAAGTGGCGAGAGGGTTTCTGCCTTTATGGGTGTTAAGGTTGAGTCGGTGAGTTGGGACAAGTTCCTCGGTAAACTGCGAGTTCACGGCCTAATCATTCATGCTCCCGACATTATCCCCACGGGGGCGCATCACACGCTTGCCATCGCGTTAAATCAGCAGATGACCATTGTCAAGAAAGAATGGCCAAAACATATCTTAGACCGCTTAACAAAGGCAAGTGAAACCGAAAAGCCCCTGCTTATCATATCTATCGACGACGAAGGCTTCGCTATAGCCGAAACCAAACAGTACGGCTACGAAACCCGCGTTGAACAACGCATACGCTTACCTGGCAAGCAGGACGCAGACAAACGTGTCGAAGCGACAAAAGGCTACTTCAAGTTGGCTTTGGACAGCCTGCAAAAACTCTGTACAGCAAACCATAACCCCATTGTCGTAATCGGTGCAGGGTATGTTAAGAACGACTTTGTAAATTACCTTCAAGACGAATCCAAAGAGCTATGCAAAGCAATCGTAGACGTAAAAAGCGTTAATAATGGCGGCACTGCAGGCATCGACGAAGCTCTCCGCTCAGGCGTGCTGTTAAAAGCGGCTCATGAACTTCGAATAGTGGATGAAACTAACGCTATGGAGGAAGTTATGAAACGCCTTGGCAAAGGTGAAGGCACGGTAACCTACGGTTTGGCGCCCGTGGAGAACGCCGCTAACATGGGTGCGATTGAAAAACTGATAATAGCCGATACAACTCTACGTGACGCAGATGAAGCACAGCGCCTAAAACTTGAAGAACTCATGCGGGGAGTTGAGAAACGGCAAGCTGCGATTACAGTTGTTAGCACTGAACATGAAGCGGGGTTTAAGCTGTTATCACTGGGCGGGATAGCTGCGCTGCTGAGGTTTCCAATATACCGCGATGCAACGACTCAAAGTTGAAACCAAAATCGTTAAACCCAGCTTCGCCATGCATTTTGGTACTTGATTGGTATGATGACGCCTGACTGGAAATACACAGAAACCGTACAAAAAAGAATCAGAATCACGCGGGTTAACACAAAGGAACGCCACGTGGACGCAGTCGATTTAGACGGCGGAATGTCTCTATGCATGAACGCCTCAAAAGAAATCAATTTGGACAAAGTTAAGAAAGCAAAAATTTATCAGGCAACCATCAAAGTGTACAAAGCAGATATCACACCAGAACTTGAAAGCCAACTATTGGAGTCAGCCATCAACGACCCAACACGCCTAAAGGCAATTCAGTCCTTGAAGGCATCGGGGTTTAAGCCAAGCAAATTCGACTTGATTTCTTTGACCCATTAAACAACCCTGCAAGATGGTGCTTAGGTGTAAAAAGCCAATAGGGTTTGTTTCCTATTGCAGTTGTCGTATAGTTAGCATGATTGAATTAGCCTTTTTTCTGAGTATATATAAGGGGGAAGGTCTGTGAGAGCAACAAACACAAGAAACCTTAGAATAATAAAAAAGTGGAAAATAGCACGGTTCAACTAAACCGTTATGCTTCCACTCTGAAACATTTAAACGCAGGTCAAGTCTGAGCCTTATTGTTGACGCGGCCCAACTGAGCTATGTTTTGGTCGCCACAGGTTCTTTGTACCGCTTTGAACCTGCTGCTCAGAGCCCAGATGCTTCAACATTAAGCAATGTGCAGCCCAATGAGGCAAAGTCTTGATCGCACACCGATTTTTCGCTGTTTTAACCGGTGTACTCTTGTGCCTCAGTGCATTGCATCTAAAGCTTGCTCCCTGACCTGCAAATACCCTATTGCACACGGCAAGTAATATATTTTGCGACAAAAGTGACACAAAAATGATTTCAATTGCACCATTTGATACAAGCGAGCGCACGCCTATAAAGGAGTCAATCAACAAAGAGCCAGGTACGCCTTTGTTTGTTTTTTACGTACTGCCCGAACCAAAATGCAAAGCAACATACAAGTAAAACCCAAAAAAGCAACCGCCTACACACGGACTGAAAAAATAGTTAAAAAAATAATTTTGAAGAAGAACACACGCAAACCAAGAATGTTAAGTCTGGGTTTTGCTTTTATGTGCCTTCTTTGCTTTTCTTTTCTCGTCGCGCTCTTTTTTTGTCATCGGTTTATCTTTTTTAGGCATTGTGGATTTTACTCCAAAATACCATAGCTGCGATGATTTAAATAATTTTCCAAATCTAAGTGTATTCTCTAAACGTGTGTCCGCATTTAGTGCAACGCATAAACTGAGTGGACGCCTCATCGCCGCCGCGGGTTTGCACTTGCCAAACGTACACCATGTTGTTATCGCATTTTTCGCACTTCATCTTAATCGTCTGCATAGGCGTAATCTGCTGATCCTGCTCGCTTATGACAGTCATGAAAGGCTTAGGTTTAGGCTGAATTATCGGTCCAGTGCGAGCTTCAGCTTTTCTGTCTGCGGGTTGTTTAGTGAAGTTGCATTTTGCGCAGCAAAGCACAAAGGCGTTGCCCACGCCAGTCTTTTTGGGTTCCAAACGGGAACCACAATTGGGACAAAACTCCAATCTTAAGAATCCCTCTCTTTATCTTTCCATAGTGTTAAATGATCAGATATAAGGATTCTTTTGTAGGAATCCATAGATTAAGGTAAAAATAACCCAAATACAATTTAACACTTCTTAAAACAAGGAAATGCGACGTACCTTGAGCCCCCCAGATTCCTCAAAGAGTGAGTGGCAAACCAAAAAGCACGCGTTAAAGTATTTATCGCGAGCCCATAAACTGCCACATAGAACTGAAGGGGAAACGGTGCTACTAGAACAAATACCACCCAGTGCTGAGCGTGTTTTGGATTTAGGTTCTGGCGACGGCAGATTACTTTCACTTGTTCTATCAAGCAACCCAAAAATCAAGGAGGGGTATGCGTTAGATTTTTCTGAACCGATGTTAAGATGCGCAAAAGAGCGGTTCCAAGAGGACAATAGGGTTCGAATCGTCAAGCATGACTTTAGCTTGCCGCTTCCAAAGGATTTGGGCTGTTTTGATGCTGTAGTTTCAAGTTTAGCGATACACCACTTGACGCACCAAAGAAAAAGGCAACTCTACACCGAAGTATTCCAGCATCTCAATCCAGGGGGCGTGTTTTGCAATTTTGAGCATGTATCTTCACCTACTGAGCGGTTACATCGCAGGTTCTTTTTAGCGATTGGGCAGTTACCCGAGTCAGAGGATCCCTCTAACAAGCTTTTGGATGTGGAGACACAGTTGAGGTGGCTCAGAAAAATTGGGTTTGTGGATGTGGATTGCTATTGGAAATGGCTTGAGATAGCTCTATTGGCAGGGTTTAAGCCATAGTTTGTTAGTTGATTGATAGATTTTTGTTTATTTAATTGCTTCGTTACTTATACATTGCAATTTTATTATCAATTTTGTAAAATGTATTCAGGTTCTGAATGAAAAACATCCATGTTCAGCAAACACCCAGTTATTGCAAGCTAACTGTAAAAGTTCACGTTTAAAATTATTAATCAGTGTTCAAATTTTTAAATATTCACAAATATACCAAAAAATCTCAGCAGCATTTGAGGTTGAAAGATATTAAATTCTCAACCATATACTCTAGTACTCACGGATTTAGTGATAAAAAATGACTTATGAAACACCCCCACCTCCACCACCACAATCCAACGAGAAATTAAGCAGCATAAGAACCTACATGCTAATAGCGTTCATATTCTCGCTGCTGTTCATGATTGTCTGGATCGGCGCTGCACTCTGGACTATAGCCGCTTTTGCAACACTTGCAGTATTTGGGCTCGCAATCTTCGTATTACTCCCTGCAATCGTCTATCTAGTGCTGTTCGCTTTTTCAGTAATAGTATTTCTGAGAATCTACAAGATGTACAAAGCAGCCAACGCAGGCGACATCGCAACACTAAAAGCAACAAGCAATATGCTTTGGGCAGTTCTAGCTCTAATATTTGCAGGCGTAATTCCAGGCATTATGCTGATAATTGCCGACGGCCCCATCAAACAACTCTAAAACCCAAACCTTTTTCCTTTTTTCTTTTCCAAACCAACCTAAGTATAAAGCAACTGCATTGACAAGCCATATCATGCTTCTATTGCATTCAACCAATTCGTGAACTGCGCTTCCTTTAATCCAGTTCCCAAACGTGCATTCAGGCGGTCTCGGATTTTTCCTTCTTCAAAGAGAATTACCGTTGGCACCGCAGGAATATCATATTCATCCCACAGCGGGTTATCATCATCTTCCAAAAGAACATGAATAACTTTGAATTTACCTCCAGCAGTTTTCTTTTCAAAAAACGGCACAAACCGCATACAGTAAGGGCACCAAGACGAGTAAAACAGCGCCAAAACGGTTTTATTCTGGGTTAGGTGGGCGGCGAGGTCTTGTTTGCTGGAGACTTTAATCATAATCATCCTTAGAGTTAAGCCCAATTTGGGTTTGATAAACCCTTTGCTTTTTTGAAGCGATACCTAAAATAAGTCAGCCTGTACAGAATAAGCAGAAACCCTTTGAAACCTAAAAATTACAGGCGGGGTTACCCCGTCGCCGTTCTCGTTGGAGTCGAAGTAAACCACGCTGCAATATGGCAAATCTACAGTAAAGTAGCTAAACCACAACAAACCATACCGCTCAGTGATAGGCGAGACCAAAAAGCTCTCTACAACTTCCACGAAACCATAATAAACGCGCTACGCTCGACAATCAAAGAAGGCGTCAGAAGCATAATAATTGTAGCGCCCCCGAGAACCAGCTTTGCACAAGACCTCCACATACATATCCACGGGCATCACTCTTGGCTCATGTCAGGAAATAACAAAGCAACAATCTCACTACTCGCTGGTTCAGCCAGCGCAGCACCTCAAGTAGCTGCTTTAACCCAAAAAGCCTCCTTCAAAGAGCTAATCCAAAAAAACGCTCAACAAGAAACCGAAAACATTCTCGAAATCCTCGAGAAATACCTCAATGCCCCAGGAAACCGCGTGTTTTTCTCAATGGAGGAAGCTGAAAACCTCATCCTAAACACTCAAGCCCATAGCAAAATTCCCGAATTTCTGCTTTTAACAGACAGTTACCTCGCTGCATGCCGCCAAAAGAACCGTCTCCACAGGTTAATGCAGATCGCCCAGAACAGAAAAATCAAAACCCGCGTAATCAACTCAGAATCCGCTGCTGGAGTTCGGTTGATGCAACTCGGCGGAATCGTTTGCTTAGCAAATAGCGCTTAAAGAAACCCTTCTCGCTTTAGGTTTTCGATTGATATCTTACCATTGTGGAGTGCTGTTGCAACTAAAGCACCTTTTACGCCTGAAGATCTTAATTCAATTAAATCTTGGATGTCTCTTACTCCTCCTCCAACATAAACCTCCAAACCCAAAGCGATGGCTTCTTTTAAAAGAGCAATGTTTACGCCTTCACCGCTGCCCACACGTGTCAAATCCAAAACGATAACCTCCTTAACACCAAGGGCTTTGAACTCTTTCAAAAGGCAGATTGGATTGGTGCACTCGCCAAATTGAGGTTTAGTAAGCACCTTGTCGCCTTTCAAATCTAAACTGACTACCATGTGGTCGCTACCAAACTGCTTTAATGCTTGGGATATGAAGGTTTTTGATGTTAAGGTTTCAGTGCCTATTACTATTTTAGAGACGCCTGTTTTTAGCAGTAATGTTGCTCTGCTTTGGCTTGTTATGCCTGCGTCAACCATCACAATAAGAGACGTTTCATCTACAATACGCTTAACTGGTGCGAAGTCGCTTGAGCAATCCACAATTGCATCCAAATCCGCTACATACAACTCACTGAATCCAAGCGTTTTGAATGCTTGGGCAACATCAATGGGTGCAGCTGATTTTGTAATGGCGCTCTGTATAGGTTGGTATTGGCTACGGAAACCTCCCACTGCGTGGACGACGACGCCGTTTAGGATGTCAATTACTGGAACAACTTTCAAGCTAACCCCTGTGAAAAACAACCTGTTTTTGCCCTAAAAACATAGCTGCATCAATGGGAAGTGAAGGTTGTATAAACAATATTGATTCTGTGTTCATAACAGTTAATCTTATCCACGTACATATATCGGGTTGCAAGCTGGATAGGCATGCGCTATAGAAAAATCCCCCACAACAACATAGTTGCAACAATAATTATAGTTTTAACTATAAGCCCCATTTTCATAGCGCAAGCCTCCAGTCTGCAACTAATCACCACCCAAGAATACACCGAACACGTCTACACTTACATAAACTCCGAACGCGGAAACTATACCCGAATTGACAAACCCATCTACCCCGTCCTGATAAACAACAGTCAGATTCAGATCGGGGAAAACTGGACCATCACCTGTCCTTTAGAGGCAAACCACAACTACCACGTCTACTGCTACGGAACATGGGTAAATACTTCTTCCGCTGCAAAAACCGACTACGACATCTACGTCTACGACCCATCTGGAAACCTGGAGAGCTCCCACACTGAAGCCGCAGGATTCCCTGAACACTTAGGCACTACAAGCGATGATCCTCTTTTCACGCCTAAACTTAGCGGAAACTATTCATTTGTTATAAAAAATGACGCCCGTGAAAGCCAAGGTGCACAGCAAGCTACCTTTATGGTAATTGAAAACTTGGAGTGCAACAAGTGGTACACCAGCTTTGTAGAGGGCAAAGACAGCAACAGCCAATCCCGCTTCCATACCTGTTGGAGCTATGAGTTTGTAACAAACGAATCCAAAGTAGAGATTTACCTAAAAATCCCCGACACCCTTGACATGTACGAAGCCCGCCTCTACCTGATGAGCGGCGCTAACTCACCAAGCATAAACGATTTTCCACTTCCATGGGAAGCCGGCCTATACGGCAACAAAACGGGTGCAGTGGGTGGCTACAACTTTGAAACCAAAGAATACCGAGGTGTCTCATATGCAAGCTGCGAATACACGGGTCAAGACATGTTCCTCAACTATACAACAACCGCAACAGGAAACAAACTCTATCACCTGGTGTTAATCGGCGAGGAAGGCACCGGCGACGTGGAATTTCTGATAAAGACACGCTTCGATGAAATTGCCTTGACACCCGTGATTAAAGCGCCAACAAAAGTTCACCCCGACGAGCTAGTTTCTTTGTCTTTTCAAAGTGACGGCGCCGTACTTAGAGAAGCTAACCTAACGTACACTATTGACGATTGGGCAACAACAGAACTAATAAATATGGAAGTCAGCAACCAAACTTGCAACGTAACCATACCCGGCCAAGCAGCAGGCACAAAAGTGCAATACCGCGTCGACGCAGTAGATATAATAGAAAACCTAATCTCAACAACAGGTAGCTACGCCGTCAAAGCTCAACCGACCCTAACGATGACAGTGTCCCACGAAGAAGTAGTTCTTGGCCAAAACATAACCCTCACGGGAACCCTAACGCCATTTGACAATAAATCTGTAATTAACATCCAGTACTTCAATAGCAACACCACAGAAACCATAAGCTGCCCCTTAGAAGAAGATGGGTCCTTCACGATCAACATCCAACCGACCGAATCGGGAACTTGGGCGATACTTGCAGAATCACCAGAAACCGAAACATTATGGAAAACAGGAAGCCCACAATTTCTAGTAAACGTAAAAGAACCCCCCCTTTACGTGAAATATTCCTTATACATTCTCATTGCTTTGATTGTGAGTTGCGCGGTCGGCGGAGTGGTCTGGTTTTTGAAGTTTCGAAACAAGTAAAGCATTAGCCATTTTTTAGGGAATTGATGTCGCTGCATGTGAAGTGAAACCCTTAGCTTCTATATTTTTGCCTCTTCTGTGAGAATTTTGTGAACTATTCATCGCATAGTATATATTTGGATGATTCTGTATTAAACAGTTAATACACAGATTAAGTTGGGAAAAGTTTGGAACGAAAAATAATGTCGCTAGGAAAATCTTCACTCGTCATATCATTACCCAAAGAGTGGATGCAGCTAAACGACCTAAAAAAAGGCGAAACCGTCTCATTCAACATTCAACGCGACCGTTCCCTAGTTATCTACCCCAGCACAGCAAAAAAAACTGAACTAAAAGAAATTACTCTCACTATAGCCAACAACGAAGAAGAAACTCTCATAACCCAAAAAGTTCTAGGTGCGTACCTCAACGGCTACACGGGAATAAAGCTCAAATCAGAAAACATATTCACAGTACCCCAAACAAAAGCTATCCGCAACATCGCAGGCCGACTCTACATGCGAGTCATGGAAGCAGACGCCAAAGGCGTATACATCCAAAGCATAATGGATGAATCCAAAGCCTCCCTCCACCAAGCTGTGCAACGGATGCATCTTATTTCCCGTTCAATGTGCGAAGGAGCTTTTACTTCGCTAAAAACTAACGATGTTGCTTTGGCGAAATCATGTTTCTCACTCGACGACGACGTAGACCACTTTGCTTTTTTCATAGTCAGAATCCTACGTAACGCAGCTCAAAACCCACATTTAGCCAACGAGTTACGCATAGACCCACTGGATTGCATGGATTATCAGATGGTTGTCTCCCGCATGGAGCATGCATCCGACTATGCTGCAGACATAACCCGACACATAATCATGCTAAACGGAGCCAAACAGGCAATACCTGACGATGTTCGTGCACTTATGGTTACCGCAGGAGAAGAAGTAGCCCAACTCTATGTCAAAGCCTTTGAAGCCTTCTTCTCCAAAGACGTAAACGCAGCCGTCGACATAATGAAGTACCGAAATAAACTCGACAAACTCGACATAGAAATCACATCCAAAGCATTCACAGGCCCACAGAAAAGCGCAGAACTCGTTTGTGGCATATGCTCCATCCGCGACAACATAAAAAGAATCGCCCACTGCACGTTTAGCATCGCTGAAATAGCCGTAAACCGCGCCTTTAAAGAAGAAACACCTGAAAACATAGAAGAACAAAAAACAAAAGAATAAAAAATTTAGCCAACGCTTATGCGTTAAGCTTTAGCTTTCTTTTTGGTCGATAGGTATTCGTGGATTGCTTTGGCAGCGATTTTTCCTGAGCCCATAGCGCTGATTACTGTAGCTTCTCCTGTTGCGATGTCCCCGCCGACGTAAACGCCATCTAAGCTTGTTTTGAACGATTCGTCGCTGGCTATGATGCCGCCGCGTTCAGTTTTAAGTCCGGGAGTGGTGCTTTGTATAATGGGGTTTGGGGTTCGTCCAATGGCAACGATCACGGTGTCTACGTCTAGGGTTGCTTCTGAACCATCAATGGGTGCAACTTGGCGTCTGCCTGTGTCGTCTGCGTCACAAAGCCGCATGGAAATGATCTCCATAGCCTTAACGTTGCCTTGTTCGTCGCCGATGAATTTAAGCGGCGCTGTTAGGTACTTGAACTCTATGCCTTCTTCTTCCGCGTTCTCAATTTCTTCTTGGCGGGCAGGCATCTCATTTCGTGTACGACGGTAGATGATGGTTACTTTGTCAGCGCCTAAGCGTAGTGCGCATCGTGCTGAGTCTAAAGCGACGTTTCCTCCGCCTATGACTGCTACCTTTTTGCCGATGCGTATTGGGGTCTTGGATTGCGGGAAATTGTATGATTTCATGAGGTTGACGCGTATGAGGAACTCGTTTGCGCTGTAGATGCCGTTTAGGTTTTCTCCTGGTACGCAGAGGAATTTTGGTAGACCTGCGCCTGTGCCTATGAAGACTGCTTCGTATCCATTCTTGAATAGTTCGTCAATTGTGAATATTCTGCCGATTAAGTAGTCAGGTTGAAATTCCACACCTAATTTAGTGATGTAGTCAATTTCCGCTTGAACAATCTGCTTGGGCAATCGGAACTCTGGGATGCCATAAACCAACACTCCACCGCCTTTGTGAAGTGCCTCAAAAATCGTGACTTTGTAGCCTAGTTTGGCAAGGTCTGCTGCAACAGTCAAGCCTGCAGGCCCCGCACCCACGACTGCAACTTTTTTGCCATTCCAAGCTGGAACTTTGGGTACGGTTATGCCTCTTTCGCGCTCCAAGTCCGCAACGAACCGTTCTAGTCTGCCGATGGAAACTGGGTCACCTTTCTTGCCGACGATGCACATTTTTTGGCATTGTTCCTCTTGTGGGCAGACTCGTCCGCAGATGGCGGGTAAACTGTTGCGTTCTTTGATTTTGTTGATTGATGCTACGTAATCGTTTTGCTTGATGAGTTTTATGAATTGGGGAATTGGTACTCCAACAGGGCAACCCTCAACACATTTAGGCACAGCACAGTTGAGGCATCTTGATGCTTCGGCTATGGCTTGTTCTTCGGTGTAGCCTAAGACGACTTCTTTAAAGTTTTTTGTTCTATTTTTAGGGTCTTGTTTTGGGACTTCTACCGCTGTGAAGCGGTTATTGATTGCAGTATTGTTTACTGGCCGTGACATTGGCAACTTTTCTCTCCTGATGGTTTCTGATAAGCTAATGAAAGATTTTTCTCTTCGTTACAGTAGCATTTAAGCCTCTGGATTAGTTCTTTGAAGTTAACTTTGTGCGCATCAAACTCTGGGCCATCTACACATGCAAACTGTGTCTTGTTGTCTATGGAAACACGACAAGCACCGCACATGCCCATGCCATCCACCATGATCGGGTTTAAGCTGGCGATGGTTTTAATGCCCAACGGACGAGTGATATCTGCAATGACACTCATCATAATGGGGGGTCCGATGGCGAAGACTATATCGATTTTGGTGCCCTTCGCTATGAGCGTTTTGAGGACGTCGCTGACGAAGCCTTTTTGTCCTTTTGATCCGTCGTCAGATGTGAATAAGATTTCGTCGGAAACAGCTTTCATTTCGTCTTCTAAAATGAAGAGTTCTGCATTTCTTGCGCCGACTATGGATATGACTTTGTTTCCTGCTTCCTTAAGTGCCTTTGCAACTGGGTACGCAACTGCTGTGCCCAAACCACCGCATATGACAACGGCGGTTCCGAAATTTTTTATTTCACTGGGGTTCCCTAATGGGCCTGCTATGTGCATTATTTTGTCATCTACCCGCAGTGAACCTAATTCGATTGTTGAGTAGCCTACTTCTTGGAAGATGTGTGAGATTGTGCCTTTTTCTTTGTCCCAAGACGATAAGGTGAGTGGTATTCTTTCGCTGTCTTGGCGTACCTTGAAAATCACGAATTGTCCCGCGTGTGCTTTTGCGGCTATATCTGGGGCGTAGACTGTGATTTTTTTGGTTACGGAGTTTAGGATTTTTTTTTCTACAACTTGGTTGAGTTTTAGTTGACTTTGCGTATTGGTTTCTGTCACTTTTTGCGTTCTCCCCGTTAACACGCAACCCTTTTTCGGGTATTAATCGTATATACAATATATATGCTATAAAAGTCTTGCTAGCTACAACCAACGACCACAACAACAAAAACAACAACCCACACAACCAAACAGCACTACCCTTAATTGCCAAAACACCAATTAAATTCAGGGAGCCCCATGAAAAAAACCAACTACCGATTCAAACTCTGGATAGTAAACGAAAAAGACCAAGCAGTCTTCGGAGACGGCCTAGCACGTCTACTCGAAGAAATAGAGACACACCACTCTGTCCTTGAAGCAGCCAAAAAATTGGGGATGTCCTACCGATACGCCCTACACCGATTAACACTCTCCGAAGAACGACTAGGCGAATCACTGGTCACAAGGGTTCGTGGAGGCGCAAAAGGCGGCGGTTCCTCAGAAGTTACACAGTTCGGCAAAGACATGGTTATGCGTTTCAGAAAAACACAGGCAAAGTTAAGCGAGACAGTAAAAAGCCAGCCTTAAGTCTCAACATTTGTCTAAATGCAAGACGGCTTTAACTAACAGGCATAGAACCGGGCTTGCTGTATCCAGAAGATTTAAGTTCATATACGTATTGAAAAACCCTCAAATCCCCAAACGATGGCGCATAAATCGTGGGGCCGTCGTCTAGCATGGATTAGGATACATGCCTGGGGCGCATGCGATCCTGGGTTCAAATCCCAGCGGCCCCACCACCCTTTCGGTCACCTCTGCTCTTCCTAACACGGATAGCTGCACCTGTTACGGTCATTACAGCCGCAATGATGACTACTGCAACACCAAAGAACAACAGTGATTTTGGCGGAGGCGTCGGAAAGCGAACTATTTGAGTGGTGGGATCCGCTTTTTCTGTTGTGCCACCAACTTGAAAATTCTTCAATGCAACAGCGCTGTCCACGTTGTTTGCCATTATCAATACTACTTGGTCGTTGTCAAGTGTGTTTATTGGTTCAGATAGTTGACTTGTTCCCTCTTTATCTTGGACTTTTATCGTTAAGCTGTCTTTGGAAATTTCAGTAAAAACCGTGTACCATTCGCCTATGTTTATGGCGTCTGTGGCATTGAAGAAAACCGTGCTTAGGTTGCCTTGTTTTAACGCGGTTATGTCGCGGTTGGCTAAGCCTTGAGCAGTAAAATTGTACTGTCCAGTGGCGGTTTTCTTTAAGATAAAGCAGAATTGGTTGTTTATGGTATCGTTGAAATCGTTGGGTAACGCAAGCGGTTGCAAACCCGGTGGTATGTTCTCTGGAACCACGATGGTTTTGGCGGGCACTTGGATGGTTTGTATGATTCGGTTTCGGCTTCTGATTGTGTGCTCTGTTGCGGGCAAAGTCAGAGTCATAGTTTTTACCTCTGAAGTGCTCTGCCCTGTGGAGAGAACGTTAAAGCTGTAACTAAAAGAACTGTTAACTTCTATTGGGGCAGCTAGAAAATCCTTAACACCCATGTAGGGGCGAATTGCTATGTCGCTAACGGGTATACCGACGACATAATTGTAGGTTTCAGATTGGAACTGCAAAAGCTGGGGCGGACCGATCAAGACTGCAACTTTTTCGCTGTCGGCGCCTGCGTATGTTTGGTTGCCGCTACAGGTTGCACTAATGTAGTAGGTTCCGTCTTTTGTGAAATTCCAAAGGAAAGCGTAATTTCCATTTTCATCTGTGATGGTTTTGTTGTATTGTATGTTTCCCTCGCTCTTGACGTAGATTGTGACGTTGCAGTTGGGGATGTTTGGCTCTATTGTTCCCCAAATCAGCAGAGAGCGATTAGTTTCTTTTGGAGCTGAAGAAAAATCAATGCTTACTTTGATGGGCAATAATGTTGATAGACTGCATGAAACCTGGCCTGGCGATGTCTGCTCGCAGTCCTCTATAGGGATGACTTGGTAAACTGTCTCCGCCATGCGGGCCGGTTGGTCGCCTACTTTCCAGTTTGCTAAAGGGGTGGCTTCTGCAGTCCAGTAAGTTTTATTGTTAAATTCCACGCTGGTGGATGAGAAAAACAGGGTTTTGTAAACGGGTTCTTGAGGTAAGTTCACTCCGACGTTCATGTGGGCAAAATCTGTCGCGGTATATTTTATCAAAATTACATCTAATCCGCCGGCTTTCATGATGGAAGCAGCCAGCAGTGAAACGGCGCCGCAGTCGCCCTCATTTTCTATAAGGGTTTCAACGGGGTATTTGGCGCCAGTGATCTTGTAGGGTATTTGATGGACAAAATCGAGTACTTCGTTGGCGAATTGCTCTTCTGGATATGGTAACCCTTGAGTTAGGTTTCGGATAGTATCTGCGATTGGTTGAACTATTTGAGGTGTTATGAATTTTGCGTATTCTGCGTCGTTTTTTATGATGTGTGATAGATTGTTGTAATATTCATAGAGGGAGGGCGGGGTTGAAACAACAAGGGGTTGGTTTAGAAGGGTATAGTGCGATTCATAGGTTGTTGCGGCGTTTTGACTCGGTATTGAAGAGTCGGCAGGCAAGATAAGCAGCAAAGAAAATGAAACTACCCAGAGAATGGTGCAGGTTCTGTTTAATGCACCCATCTGATACACAACTAACTAAGTCTTGGGGAGTATTTGGTTTGATAAATAGTTTTTCCAGAATTCAATTATTAATGACAAATTACATCTGCTAGCTGTTTTCTTTGTTTAAACCGAATTTTTGCACCTATAATATTAAAAGGATGACTCAGATTATTTATTCTGCGAAGTCCAGCATTATATCAATCCGTCAAATGAATTATTTGATTTTTTTCCAGCACCTTTTCGTTTTTTATAATTGTCTCTAGCAAAAAACTTATAAAAACGACCAAGCGAAAACTTGGTAAAGGGACTCTGTTTATGGTGACTAGCCGAGAAGGGGACTTGGAATTTCATGTTATTGCTGATTTCTTGTTTGATTGGGAGTACTGGATTGCTCCCGACGGCAAATTATTGTTTGTTTCTCCCTCATGCAAACGCATAACAGGTTACAGCGCCGAGGAATTCATAAGTAACCCTAAATTGTTAACAGAAATAATCCACCCCGACGATAAACCGTGGATAGCTAATCATTTTGGAAACGTAACAAAGGCTGAAATGCACACCTACGATTTCCGCATCGTCAAACCAAACGGCGAAGTACGCTGGATTTCCCATGCTTGTCAACCCGTTTTTGGTGAAAAAGGCGAGTTTCTGGGTCGCCGAACCAGTAACCGGGATGTAACTGACCGCAAAGAAGCCGAGAAACAAACCCAAGCTTGGGAAAGCCGCTTTCGAGAAACACTCAACGGTTTACTGGAAGGTTTTCAGATTATCGGACGCGACTGGCGATACATCTACGTTAATGAGGCGGCTGCAAAACAGGGCCGTGCAACTGTAAATCAATTGATAGGAAAGAAGATGACTGACGTTTATCCAGGCGTCGAAAAAACAGCTATGTTCCAAAAGCTGCAGAAATGTATGGATGAAAAAATCTCGTTAGTTATGGAAAACGAGTTTTTGTTTCCAAATGGAGAGAGGGGCTGGTTTGAGTTAAGTGTACAGCCTGTTGCGGAAGGCATTTTTGTTTTATCACAGGACATTACCCAGCGTAAAAAAGCTGAAATGGAGCTTGCTAGAAGCGAGAGGCGTTGGGCTGCTACTCTTTCCAGCATCGGAGATGCAGTTATAGCAACGGATACCGATGCACATATCACTTTCATGAACCATGTGGCTGAAAAGTTAACAGGCTGGACTTTTTCAGAGGCAAAACAAAAGCCCTTGCAAGAAGTCTTCCGTATAGTAAATGAAAAGACCCGTAAAGCGGTTAAGAATCCAGTTGTAAAAGTGCTCGAGAAAGGCGTTATTGTCGGGTTGGCTAACCATACTGTTCTGATCCGCAAAAACGGCGACGAAATCCCCATAGATGACAGCGGAGCGCCGATTCGGGGGGATTCTGGCGAGATTTCGGGTGTAGTGCTGGTTTTCCGCGATATTTCTGAGCGCAAAAAAGCTGAAGAAGAAATCAATAATTTAGCAAAATTTCCCGAAGAAGACCCAAACCCCGTGCTTAGAGTTGCAGAGAATGGCAAAATTCTCTACGCAAATAGAGCATCCAAGTTTTCTTGCAAAACAATGAGCTAAGCCAAATCACCCAAAACGTCCAAAAAACTATTCAAACAGGGAGACGCCGAACCGTAGAATTTAGCCATAAAGAAAAAACATATCTTTTTACGTTTGCCCCTTTTCCGAAAGAAGGTTATGTTAACGTTTATGGTATAGACATCACTGAAAGCAAGGAAAAAGACCGCGAACTTATTCAAGAAAAGAAAAAGTTAGACGCAATCACGCAAAGCCTCGGAACAGGTGTGGTTGTTATCGACAAGGATTTCAGGATAACTTGGATAAACAAACTGGCCTCTGAAGAGCTAAAGGAGTTTCTAGGCAAAAAATGCTATTCCGCTCTTCATAACCGCAAAAATATGTGTTCAAAGTGTGGCGTCAAAAAGGTCTTCGAAAGAGGTGTAAGCATCGACATTCATCAATGCTGCTATGCTGATAGTAACGGGCATCCCCAGTGGATAGAACTCATAGCTACACCCGTTAAAGATGAAACAGGAAACGTAGTTTCCGCTGTAGAGGTCGTCTTAGACATCACTGAAAAGAAGGATATGCAAGCTAAACTTGAGGAGTACTCAAAGAGGCTGGAAATGCTGGTTGATACTCGGACAAAACAATTAGAGGATGTGCAGTTGCGTTTGATTAAGTCTGAGCGGCTTGCAGCAATCGGCGAATTGGCGGGGATGATTGGGCACGACCTGCGTAACCCGCTTTCAGGGATCAAAAATTCGGCGTATTTTCTCAAAAAGAAAGGAGTAGCCATCGAGCCTAAGCAATTTTCTGAGATGCTTCAGACAATCGACAGGTGTATCGAGAGTTCAAACAAAATAATTAACGACTTGCTGGATTATTCAAGGGAGATTCATTTAGAAATCAATGAAACCACGCCGCAAAGGTTGGTAGCTAAGAGTTTAGCTGCTGTTGAAGTGCCTCCAAAAGTTAAGATCCGAAATAGGGTAACCGATCGATACCCCATCAAAGTTGACGAAGATAAACTGCAGAGAGTATTCATTAATTTAATAAAAAACGCAATCGATGTGCTACCCAACGGTGGAATAATAACTCTTGGCAGTGCCCAAAACAACGGATGCTTAGAATTCAGGATAACCGATAATGGCTGTGGAATTCCCAAAGAAGTCGTGCCTAAACTGTTTGCGCCTTTGGTTACAACTAAAGCTCAGGGGATGGGTTTTGGTTTGGCTATCTGTAAACGAATCCTCGAAGCACACGGAGGCTCAATCAATGTGGAGAAAACCTCCAAGAAGGGAACCACATTTCTGATAACTATACCAACAAACGCTAACAACATTACCCAAGCTATTGTCTAAGAAAATTAATCACCTGTTCGACTGATCTAACCAGTTCCTTGAACTCCAAATCCGCCGCGAAGAAAAACATACACTCAAACACTCCTGCTCTGGGCACATCTCAACACACCGCAAACAAACGGTGCACATTGTTGTTTGTATTGGGCCGTCTTTTTTCTCGTACACTTCGGTGACTTGTAGGGGGCAGACTCTTTGGCAGATACCGCATTTGGTGCATTTTTCGCCGTTTTTGCTTAACCTAAGAAGCGGCAGCCAGCGGAGCGCTCGGAACCTGTTTAATGCGCCAAAGGATATGCCTGTGGGGCAGAAGCGGCACCAGAAACGTCGAACCTTAAACGACGCAGCCAAAACTGCGCCCACAAAAACATAAGACAGAGGCAAAGCGATGCCTGTATCTCTTAAGTACAGCAAGATTTCGCCTACATAGGGAAAAGTCCAATAGCGCCCATTTATTTCAAACAACGCACCAAACGGTGGGTTCCAGGGTAAAACAGGGGTTTGCAAGGGCTCCAATAGAAAAGCGTAAACTGAGAAGGGGGGTCGCATCCACAGAAAATTTGAAAACTCAAAAGATGAACCAGTACTCAGCAGAAAGATTGGAATCGCCAGCGCGAAGATGCATGCGGCGGTGATGTAGCGGCTTTTGTGCAGCGCCAAGTTGAGTCTGTTTGGCAGCGACCAATGTGGAACCTTGAGTGCTCTTCGAAGCAATGTCACTGTGTCCATGTATAATCCGAATGGACACATCCAACCACAGAAAAGTCGCCCAAGCAAGAATGTTGCCCCAAATATCAGAAGTAGCAGCAGTCCTTTCCAGATGCCGATTATGGCGACGTAAAAAATGATTAGCAGAAAGATGCACTGAGTAATGAATCTGAGTGTGCTTACGCGTTTTGTTTTGTCCGCTGCCCAGTTAACCATAACTTCCCCCGTAAACGTATTTCTTTAGCAAAACGGCTGCTTTGTTTCTGTTAGAGGAGGGGTGAAGTTGGTTTAAGTATGTTTCTAAACAAATCCTGTTAGTTATCACAAGGTTATTTTATTTGGTTAACACTTCTTTTGTCATGGACATTCTTGAAGTTAAGGGCTTAACCGTTAAAGTCGAAGGAAAAACCATCCTAAACGACTTAACGTTTACCCTAAAAGAAGGCGCAAGCCACATCCTTTTTGGACCTAACGGTTCAGGAAAAACCACTCTGATAAGCACCCTAATGGGGTTACCTGGCTACGAAGTAGTCTCAGGGCAAATCCTCTTCCAGGGAATCGATATAACCAACAAAGGCGTAGATGAGAGAGCAAAACTGGGCATAATCGTAAGCTTCCAAAACCCCCCTGAAATTACAGGTGTGAAACTGGGTGATTTGCTCAAGCTCTGTTTGGGTAAATCCTCAACAGAAGAGTTTAGCCCAGAAGAGATGGCGCAGATAGAAGCATTCCGATTGACCAGTTTCTTGAATCGGGATGTGAATCTGGGTTTCAGCGGCGGCGAAAGGAAACGCTCTGAAATTTTGCAGTTGATTTTCCTTAAGCCCAAGTTGCTTTTGCTGGATGAGCCTGACTCAGGCGTTGACGTAGAAAGTTTACGTATGATATCGACAGAAATCCAAAAGTACGTTGAACAAACAGGTGCCTCAGCTTTAATCATCACCCATAAAGGCGACATCATGGAGAAAATCAAAGCCACATACGGCTGCATACTACTCAAGGGACAATTTCACTGTTTCCGAGATCCGATGCGTATATACGATGACATCAAAAACTTGGGCTACGAAGAATGCGTAGCATGTAGAATACGCACAAGCGAGGGCTGGAAAAAATGAGTAAAGAAAGCGACTTAACTAAAATCCCACATGAAATCCTCCAAGAAGCTCAAAAGGCAGGGCTTGAACTCGAAGAGAAGAACCGTTCAGGCACATTTATGCACCTAAACCAGCAAACCGTGGCATCCAAGGTTAACGAGCTCTATGAAGGCAAACTGGAACTGATGGACATCAAAGCCGCACTCAAAAAATACCCGTGGCTTGAGGAATACCGCTGGAAGCTGGTTAACAAAGACAAAGACGAATACACTAAAAAGGTGGCGGAGGACTATAGTGGCGGCTACTTCATGCGTATCTTAAAAGGCGCTGAAATCGCGTTTCCCTTACAGTCTTGTCTTCTGATAACACAACGGAATTTAGAGCAACGAGTTCACAACATCATAATCGCCGAAGAAGACTCCAAAGCACACATAATCACCAGTTGCCTACAGCACTCAACCGTTCCCAACGCCGCGCATTTGGGTATATCTGAAATCTACGTCAAAAAAGGCGCCATGCTAAACTTCACTATGATTCACCAGTGGAGCGAAAACACACTGGTTCGCCCAAGAAGCGCCTCTCAAATAGACGACAACGCAACCTTCGTCTCAAACTACGTCTGCATGCGCCCAGTCCGCGATGTACAGATGTACCCTGTTGCGTACTGTAGAGGTAAACAATCCCGCGTTAGCTTTAACAGCATCCTCTATGGACACAAAAACAGCCAACTCGACACAGGCTCCAAAGCAGTCCTGACAGGTGAAGGAAGCAAAGCCGAAATGGTCAGCCGCGCAATCGCCCGCGAAGGCTCCAAGATGATTGTTCGCGGAATGATTGAGGGGCACACACCAGACTGCAAGGGACACTTGGAATGCAAGGGGTTGATTATGGATAACGAATCATTCATGCAATCCATCCCAGAGTTGATCGCCACCAAGAAAGGTGTCGAAATCACCCATGAAGCAGCTGTGGGTAAAATCAGCGAAAGAGAAATCACTTACCTGATGACTCGACGCTTAACGCGTGAGCAGGCGGTTTCGTTGATTATTCGCGGTTTCATGGATGTCGGGATTTTGGGGTTGCCTGACGCGTTGAATAAAGAAATCAAGGCGATTGTTGATTCGTCAGCGGCAGCAGACTGAACAGCCGCTTATTTAGTGGCGCATACGTTTCCGTATCCGTACCTGCTGGAATCACGCGACGTCTCAGCAGCTACCTCCCCTCCCTTATTTAAAGGCGGACATGGACGGCTACCTTTATCGGTTACGGCTGTGCATTTCAATGTGGGCTGGTGTGTTGGTGTGTGGCTATCGCCCCTTTAGGGGTGAGGAAACTCCGCCCACACGCAGAAGTGCAGTGCCCTCAGGGTACAGACCGAGAGGTTTGGCAACGGAGCAGAAACGAAACGTCCACCCAGATATGGCTATGACGCATTTGTGATGCAGAGTCCGCTGGAGTGGAAACGGTGAAACGGCCGTCCTGCATGTGGAAAGGGCAAACAGTCGCCGATGAAGTATCTGCCGGAAGGCGCGGGTAGCCCGATTAGCCGAATGCCACAGACAACAGAAGGCGGGTTATTGCCAATACACCAGCCCAAAACCCTTGTCAGATGAACAGAAGATACCTGATGTTTTAATGGTATCACCTTCTGTTATTCTAAACAGTGAAGCCTTGCTCTATTGGCAAAAGGAGCTTAGCAACCGTAACGAAAAAACAGCGGAACGATACTTCAAATACTTTGTTAAATACTGTGAATACCTTGGGAAAACTCCTGATATCATTCTAAGCGAAAGACTCAAAGAATGCATTGATCCAGATATGAAAATACGTAGACACTATGAAAGTGAACTTAACCAATTTATAGCACTCCAACGGAAACAGGGCTTTAAGGCTGCAACGTTACAGGTAATTTGGGCGTCTATCCGCTCATTTTTCGAGCTACATTATGTTCCCTTAGTGATGCGTAAAGGCGACTACCCCACAGGAGACAGTGAGGGAGTAAAACGAGCTACCGATGATGCAATACGAAAAGCCTTAAGCCGAAATAATAAGCTGTCTTTTCAAAGTAAACCACTTATTCTATTTGCCAAAGATACAGGGTTAAGAATTAGTGACATCGTAGCTTTAAAATGCGGAAACATACCTGAACAAATCGAAAAAGGAATTTGCCCTATACAGATTAATTTGATATCGCAAAAAACTAACCTTTTAACTAAAACCTTCATCGGTAAAGAAGCTATTGATGCACTAAGGGAATATTTTAGAAAACGTGAACAGGGTTCAAAATGGAACAGGGAAATAATTCCAGAAAAAATAACTCCTTCGAGCCCTCTATTTAGGAAATGGGTATCAGGGAATGTTCAGCATATGCATCGTATAAGTGCAACCCACATAATTAGCGACGCTTTCAATGAAATAGGTGAATTTAGAATGTCAGCGCATAGTCTACGCAAGCGATTGCAGACACAGTTAGAAAAGGGCGGTATGCCTACTAACTGGATTGACCAGGTTTTAGGTCATAAATTAATCAATAGTCGGGATGCTTACAGCTTACCAACTGATGAAGAGCTAAAAGATGCATACCTGAAAGCATATCCAATGGTGGCAGTTTTAGAGGATTTACAACAAAAACAAACAATCCAGCAAACTGAAACTCAGCAATCAGTCACAGAGATGACACCCGACATGACAAAAGCACTTAGTATATTAGTAAAATTTGCTAAATCACTAAGTGAATAACTCCCTTAGGGGTATTTTTAAATGTCCCGTGACCTTGGCACGAGTTGGCTAAAATCGATTTGAGAAGTGCTCGCTCAGTATGTATTTTTAATCCTTAACTCTTAAATTTTGAACATATTAATCTAAGAATATCAAGGACAAGGGTAGCATGAAAACTTATTCTGGTACAAATGCTGGCTCAAAAATCAGACCTTTAATAGATAACGCAAAGGAGTCTGTTTGGGTAATAACTCCTTGGTTAGGCAAGGAATATGCAGAGTTGCTTGCTCATCTTTCTCAAAAGGGCATTGATGTCAGAATAATAACAAGCAGAGTTGATTATAACATCGAGTCAATAAAAATATTAAATGCATGTATGAATGCAAATTTGCGCATCTTAATACTCGACAAAGAGAAAACGAGTGATAACAGTGTGTTCGTTCATGCGAAAATCTATCTCTCAGACAAAAGACACGCAATATCGGGGTCGGCTAATTTAACGTATAGTGGGTTGAATTCAAACGTAGAAACTCTAAGCATTGCTGAGACTGAGGAAGAAGTTCAACGGATTGAAAGGGACTTTATGAGTTTGTGGTTTAAATATGAGAGCAAAAGTGTTTCAAAGGAAGAAATAGTAAATAATACAGCACTCGCAATCAAGAACTCTTTTACCGTAAACGTAAATTTTGGAGACCATCATAATAGTGAATTAACGTTTTATCCCTATTATTTTTTTGAATATATTTTAAGAGGGGCCGTAAGGAATCCGCCATTGGTGTTCGAAGATAGAGGGGTTCTATTAATCAATGGTATTACTAGAGATATTGTCAGCGACGATTCTGAACTTACAAATGAATTTGTTAACAGACCCGTGACTGATTACGTTCTTGAAACAGAAGGAAAGTTTAAGGTTGAGATCCTTCGACCAAATATTTCTAATTTTTATGAAGCAAAAGAGTTAGCATTTGATTATATCATACGAAAAAATACCCGAAGATACAAGCAGTATTACCAAAATCGAGGCGGTTACGGAGGGGTAACAGGTTATGATAGACTTTATGTTCCACGTAAATATGAAATTTCCTTCTTAAAGAATTATTTTGTTAGTGTTCCAATATGGGTTTTTGACCAGAAAATGTCCGACGGGCTTATTCATAGCAGGACAGTTTTAGCATCGTCAGGAAAGGTTTGGCGTGAGAAAGTCTACTGCCCTTTATGTAATCAGAAGGTTCTGATAAGGGACTTAGTTCCTTGTGAAAACTGTGGAAAACTACTATGCACTGGATGTGTAAAGCAAGCTGGCTTAATTTTTAAGAAAAAATTTTGTCCGCCTTGTTATCAAACACATTCCACATAAGCGTCGCTCCCGCTTGCGCGGGTCGCTCCGCTTTCCGTTTGGGTTTGGGGCAACTGACACCTCGCGTAGCGGAGGACCCCATCCTAAAGGATACCTCCCCGCACGCAAGGGCTCTGTCAGTTGCACGTCCCAAAACCGCTTAGGGATAGCATCTATGAGTAAGCTTTCAGTATCAGAAAGTCTCCTTCTAGCGACCAGAATTTGTGTTTTTCTTTGGCTATTGTTTGTAGCTTTTTTAGGGGTAAACTTTCTATTCTTGAGCCTTTTCTTGTTGAGATTTTGAGAAGAACAGTTTGAGTCAACTAACCACCCCGTGTATTTGGCTAAAACACACAGATAAAGCTTATATCTAGAACGCCACCGTTTAGTCTTTGGTGAATAAAGTATGAGCCAAACCAACAATACGAAAAATTACTGCACAGAGAAGGCGGGTTATTGCCAATACACCAACCCAATGCGCCTATTTCTGCCCTCTTTCGCCATCGTTGAAGAAGTAAAAAGTAGGGAGCGAGCTACCACAAGGGTTGCCGCCGACAATACGCTCGCTACAGTAAGTACAATAAGTAAATTATATAACATGTTAGGCGCTAATACCGTAGTATGGCGAAAACAAGAAACGCTTTATCTTTATTTCTTGTAGTTATCTTAGCTGCATTTGTTCCGATAATGAGTGAGACAACCAATGCTCAGTCAATTCCCAATCTATCACCGCCTCAATTTACAGTAAAGTTTGTTGACCGTTCTTATGATGTGCCTGTAACAACTTGGACAACAACTGACGCTTTTACTGGGCAACAAGTAACTAAAAGCAGTGGGGGAAACTATGTTGAGAACCGAACAATTGATGTTGTGGTAACAAATCAACCCTTTGCGCCAATAACACTTGATAATGGAACTATAATTCAATTGTATTATAGTGTGAGAACAAAGGGACATTTTGAAGACTGGAGTATTGTTTGGAGCGATGGAAGAACGACTAAAACAGTATTAGCGTCAAATCCTGAGTCTACGACAATTATTACTCTTATTTTAGACTCAAGCTTTAATGTACCGAACGGAGGTAAAGAGGACTTTCAAGTTAAAGCTGTAGCGGGATACTACGACAAACCCAAAACTCTTTCCGACCTATATTTTGGAGGAACGTTCCACAATTTAACTGAGAGTGACTGGACCGATACTCAAACAATAACCATTGGTCAGACTTCTGCTCCTTCTCCAAGCGTTCCAGAATATCCTTTCCTGTGGACCTTGCCTTTATTAGTAGTAATTCCTTTGATTACATTATTCTTTATGAAGAAGAGAATTCTTCTAAAAGCTTATAACTAGACTTGAAGAATAGCTGATTAGGAATAGCTATGATTGAAAGTAGAAAATTACTAAGCCCAAAGGCGGATTACTGCAAAACAAGATTGATTCACAAATCAATCGCAGGCGGCTTACAGCTAATGTTAGTTATGTTTAGATTTTTTTGTTATTCTTTGTTGTTGTGCATGCTATGTGGTGTTGGGTTATTTCGTGGTATACTACTTTGTCGAATTCTTTATCCTTGTAGGCTTGGCAGTATTGGCAGCACCATTCTTCGCAGTCTAATTTTTTATGTGGCATAAAAGAACAATGTCTAGAGGCTAATAAAAGGCATTTCTTGGAGAATTAAAGAATGACTGTTACGTTGTTGACGACGACGCCTGTGAGCATCAAGAAGGTTGCAAGGAAACTGACGTCTAATAGCCGTTTTGCGGGCATCCAATTCATCTTGATGCTTACATCAACAGCTTTGTAGAAGGCAAACCCTGCAGTTATTACGGCGAATAGTTTGACCACACTGAAGACCATCATGTTTGAACCCACAAGACCCGCCATTAGAGGGTTGGTTTCACTTGCCCCGTAAAACGTGACCCCTAATATGGTGGTTAGCCAGTCGGAGACGCCGACTAGGATCAAAGCAAATGGGAAGAGCAGGTCTTTTTTTATCATGATGGTCTCTCAGGTGTGTCCTTGGTATCTATATGGGCAAAGCGGCTCTTACCCTTTTCAAATGATAAAGTATACAACTGATATACGCCTGTACGTGTAGATAGACACTTTTATACAAAAACGCGACTGAATTATAGATATTAATTACAGATTAATGTATATCAGGTTGTTTTCTTGTTCTACAAGTCACTATATCAAGCAATCAAGCGCCTATTTCGCATGAATGCCACGCCACGGTCTCTTTATGGAAACGTTGACAAACAGCATACGACCGATTGAATTGGGGGCAATTGCCGCAATTCTTTGGGGGTTTTGGGTTTAGCCTATTCTCCATCTAAACACCTGCAAATGAAACTCGTTAAAACGCCTAATAGATGCATACTTCTAAAACAAAATACATGAAACAAACAAATGTTCTTGTTTTTGACATAATAGCAGCGTAGATTATTTTGCCTCAGATAACAAATCCCAGCGGAAATACTGCTTTTAAAATAAAAGCCAATTAAAGTAGGGTAAGTGAAAGGAAATGGCTGAAAATAACGTGTCTGTTGCAGAAGATAGCGAGTTTGCGTTGAAGTGCCGTATGGCGCTTGAAAAGAGCTGGGGTGTGAGCATCCCGACTCCAAAAGGCCTCAAAAGCTGCAGATAACCTGCTTAAGTGCTTATTTCTAGAACCTGTAAAAAGAGTCTATTGACGCCTCGTCGTTAGGCTGCTCAATCGGTGTCTAAGAAGCTTTAGTCAAGGTTTCTTGACGAAAAACGCTTTAAACCCACATCCACTCACGGCATAACCGATTAGAAATGAAAACAAAACGCCTCTTACCCCTAAGCCTAATCTTCGGTTTTTTGCTGTTAATCCTTCCTTCACTTGCATATGAGCCAACGGTCGGCGTAAAAGAGGGCGACTGGATCGAGTACAACATCACTGTCTCCGGCAGGGGCACGCCGCCTCCGACCCATGACGTACGATGGATGCGTATAGCCGTTTTAGAGGTCGACGGCGCAGCTTTTTCGGTTAATCTCACTGCTTGGTATGCCAACGGAACACTTGGTAGCGCCATCTGGAAATTCAACTTTACCGAGGGAAACGTAGGAGGCTGGATAATCATCCCTTCAAACCTCTGCGCAGGCGACAAATTCTTTGATTCCTCGATACACAACCACAAACCCGTTAACGTAACAATCCAAGGTGAATCACAAAAAAATGTGCTGGGTGCGCCTCGAGCGGTGACATGGGGGAACGACTCGTTTAGGCATAAAGAGTGGGATAAGGCTACTGGTGTGTTTGTGGGTTCATCGGAGACTTACCGCAACGTGACCAATAAGGATGGCTGGTACATCGAAGACTTAACCGTAACCATAGAAGCAACCGCAACCAACATGTGGAGCCCCCAGCCCATAATGGAACTAAACCCAGCCGCCTTCTACGCATGGGTCATCGGTGGAGCGTTGACAGTTTCAATTTCCGCTGTGATTGTCGTCCGCAGAAAAAAGATCACTTTAACCCAAAAACAGAAAAAAATCGCAGGAATCAGCCTCCTCACCGCCTTTGTAGTCACCATTGGAGCCATAGCCATAACACCCATCAACGAAAGCCAAGTGCCCCTGAGTTTCCGCGAAATCAACCTACTCATGCAAACCATGTGGACAGGGCTGGTTTTGGTTAGCATGTGGTTTAGGAAAAAAGGCAACTACCTAATGCATGAAATCGTCATGTTGGTGGTTGTTTCTGCGACGGTGGTCAGTTTCTCCGCGGTTTTGGTTATGACCCCGCCAACTAGTGGTTCATGGAGCGATTACTTTAGCTCTACAGCTAACGTGGTTGCGGTTGTGGTGCATAGTGTGGTTTCGGTTCCAGCGATCGCTTTTGGGGTTTGGCTGGTGGCGCTCTGGAGACCAAACTCAGTATCGTACCCCGCAAAGAGTCGACGGGTAGCACAGTTGACTGCCGTTTTCTGGGTTCTGTCCTATGTGGTTGGGGTTTTGGATTTTGTCTTGCTACGGATGACCATTTTAGTGTAACAATTGTGTTTGTACGGTGGAAGATTAATTAGAGCTTTCAGCCATAATATTACGTGAGGGATTTTTTTGGCGACACCTCAAGAAGAAGTAAAAAGAAAGTTGCCAAGCGTCGTTGACATAGCATACGAACAGTACAAACGCGATCTACCCCTCTACCAAACAGCTAAAGAACTCATGAGCCCAAACGTTGAAACTATCACTCCTGACGCTTCGCTTGATGAAGCCGCCCGTTTGATGGGCAGCAAACACATCGGCAGCCTTATCGTCATGAAATACCGAACCCCCGTCGGAATAGTTACAGAACGAGATTTGCTGACTAAAGTTCTGGCTTTGGGACTCTTTTTGAGGGACGAAAAAGTCGAAGACGTCATGTCATTTCCTCTCTCAGGCATATCTGTGACTACGAAAATTAAAGATGTAGCTAGGCAGATGATCAGCAAAAAAGGCAGGCTTGCAGTTTTTGATGCGGGGGAACTTGTCGGCATCATTACAGCTTCTGATCTGATCAAAAGCTTACCGGATGTCCCAGAAACAGAGGTTAAAGTCGACCAATTCATGAGCAAAGAGGTAGTTACCGCAGACGAGGAAACATCAGTTTTTGATGTCGCAAAAACCATGGGTCGACAGCGCATCGGCAGCGTCATAATCACAAAAAAAGGTGAACCCTTCGGCATCTTCACTGAACGAGACTTGCTGACTAATTTTTTAGCTACAGGCAAACCGCTGTTCACATCTGTAGGACCTGAATGTTCCTCGCCGCTTACAGTCATAGCCGCAGGTACGAGTATTCATAGAACGGCTGCAACTATGGCGCTAAAGCACATCAGGCGACTACCCATAGTGAAAGACGACAAACTGGTAGGTATAATCACTGCCCGTGACCTCGTCGAAGCGTACTCAAAATAACCCTCTCTTTTTTTCTAAAAGAAAAGGAGGGCAAGAGGCTAATCCACTAAGCGATTAGTGCGTGCACTCAGTGATTTCGTTGCTTTCACTCAATTCTTTAAGGGATGGGGCTAAGTTAACTACGTCAGCTACTGCTAGAACCATCTTGACGGGTATGCATACAGTGGAGCTTCTGAACCTTTTTTTGAACCCTAACTCTTCAGCTGCAGTGTCAGTTAACTTTACGTACAAGTGATGAATCTGCCACGTTACAGTGTCTAAGCTTGCTCCTTTGACTTCACCAACTATGTATGCGCCTGCGCAGATTACTTTTTTTCCTAAAATCGTGTCAAAATTTATCAAAAATCTCACCACTATTAAGTAGGTTGCTATTTTTTTAAGGCTTTCGTAAAAACGCTCTATCTACACCTGTAAGTTAGCCATCTCCACCCATCTACGCAAGAGTCTAGACCGCGTCTCAGCTAAAACACGCTTATCACTTTCAGGCAGTTCAAGGTCTTGGGCAGTTAGAGCCACAATCTTGCCGATCAAAATCTGCGTGGCTTTAGTTATTTCATCTTTAGGAAAAGTTTTTACGACCTCCACGCCCGCACAGCAACTTGAAAACGGAAAATTCAGCGCCAACTCCACCGTGTTACGCTCATAATCGTAATCTACGATGGTGAAGGGCTCCAACTTGCAAACCGCAGGGCGCACCGAGTGGATTTGGCAGGTGTTGTCGCCTGTTAAGAACATGCAGGCGCCGTCTTTTTTGCGCTTAATCCAGTTCAGTCCATTCTCGTCAGTTTCATAGAAATCCTTGAACCCGCTGTCTTCTATGCGTTTCCGTTCGAATTCGTCTACGTCTGGGGGTTGCATGCGGCAGCAGACGCCACAGTTTTGGCATTGAAAACCGACGTTTTCGATGAATATGATTTTTGGGGTGTTCAAGGTATGTTTGGATGCGGTTGGAGGGTTATTTAGGTTGCGAGTGCGAAGCGGCGAAATGGCTGTTTTTGATGTGGATGTAACAGTTTTTAAGCGCCCTTGAGTTTATTATGTGGCTTTGTGGTTGGTATGCCTGAATCTGAGTATATGTCGCAGAAAACTCGAAACAAAAAAAGAGCCGTAGGCGCCATAGCTGTAATATTACTGCTAATCTTTACCGCACTGGCAATTTTGAATATCATCGATTTTTATGTCTGGATAATTGCTGATTTGGTTGTAGCTGGAATCGCGAACCTGCTTTTTAGGCGAATCGGCAGGGTTCCCCTGTAGAATTTTTATGTTTTTGTAAAGTTTTTTCCATGCATAAGCTGTGACTGTACCCCTGACACAGCAAACAATTATAAAGGAAAACCTCTGAATTTGACGTGTGGGTAAATTATGACTGAACTCTGCCTCATACCCAAAACAACGATGGAGATTGAATGCGTCTGCTTCGACCAGAAGCCCTGCGACATCCGCATAAACGACGGCGGCCACCTAGTCTGCAGGCACGGCAGCAACGAAGGCGTCGTGGACGGAGTTGCCAAAGTGATTTGCCCCCTCGAAATCGCCACAGAACAAGTCAAATGGGACATATTCTTAAGCCAAGAAAGAAGAGCAAACAGTGTTGAGAAAAAACACACAAAACATAAGTAAACAGCAACCGCAGAAAAGCAACTTCAAAATGAAAAGTTAGCGGAGCTCTAACTTCAACTTTTTTCCATTTTAACCATAATACCCTTTGCCCATTCACCCGCAGCAGCTATCTCGTCAGGTTTTGGGTGGCCTCTCTTCATCAAGATACCCTTCCAACCTCCATAAGCCGCAAAATGTTCCGCAAGCACTTTTTGACCTTTCCCCTCAAGGATTGCTCGTAGTTTTCCCAGCGCCATCTTGTCACTTCTCGGAGCACCGCCCCATGTTATAAACAGGGCAAACTGCTTTGGGTTTTTTAGGTTGAGGCCGTTTAAGAATTTAACAATGTCTTCGTTGGGTGTGCCCGCATAGAGACCTGTACCCAAAAAAATCAAATCGTACTCCTCCAAATTTAGTGTGGCAGATGTTGAAGTACTGGTTATCTTGACTGCTTCACAACCTATTTGCGTAGCCATCTGGTCAGCGAGTTTTTTAGTGTTACCACTTTTAGAGGCATAAAGAATTATTGTTTTCAAAAGACTCACCTGTTTGAGTTAAGGCAATTGGGATATAAGTTATTCGGCTACAGTTTAGCGATTACGTGATGTCTGGGATTGGGAGATAGACGCTAAAAGTTGTTCCTTGCCCTTCTTTACTTTCGACTACGATTTTTCCCCCATGTAAATCAACGATACGTTTGCATATTGATAAGCCAAAACCCATACCTTTAGCTTTGGTCGTGAAAAGTGGTTGGAACAGTTTTTGCAGGGTTTCTTTAGTCATGCCTTCCCCTGTATCCACGAATTTGAAACAAGCCATAGCCCTCTCGACCTGACAGCTGACAGTTAATACACCTTTGTTTGGCATCGCATCTACAGCGTTACTGATGACGTTAGAGAAGACCCTTATTATGCTATCAACATCAACCTTTACTGGCGGTTCATCTTTAGTTTCATCGACCAAACGTATTCTCGCAGGAACATTCACTATAGACAAGGTTTTCATCAACAGATACTTCGGGCTTGCTGCTTGAAGTTCAAGCTTAAAGTCTCTGGAGTAATCCAGCAAGTCATTAACGATCTTGTCGGAGTATCGTACGTCTTCTTGGATTAGGCGGATCATTTCACCGTCGGTTGTTTGGGGATTAACCCTGCGTTTAAGGTAAAAAGCTGCGTTGGCGATGCCCTGTAATGGGTTGCGGAGGTCATGAGCGTCGCTAATTCGCCTATGGCAGAAAATCGTTCCGCTTTCTGAAGTTTATGCGTATTCTCTTCTATTTTGTCAAGCATCCCGTTGATTGACTTTGTTAATGTATCTATTTCGTCGTTTCCTTTTGTACGCAGCCTCTTAGTCGGGGTGTTGTCTTGAGTGATGTTGCTTACTTCATTGTTGAGCTTGCTAAGTTTGGCAAGAAACATGAATTCAAGAAACAACGCAACTGTTACGCTAAATACGACGCAGCTTACTATCACTAAGCGGTCAACGTAGTTTACTGTTATTATACCTTGGGTGTAAATGCTTCTTGGAATGGTTACTCCGAGCATGAATGCCGGTTGGTCTTTTAGGTCTTTTATTACGTAGTAGCCGATTATGTAGTTGTTGTCTATCGGTGATGAAAACGTATTTACTGATTCGACGGGTGCAGTTCTTTGGCTGCTAACCTTTTGCCATTCATCGTATTGAGTAAGTGTAACCGGTAACTGTACAGTTCTGGACAACAGCGCAATGACATTGGAATCGATAAATCGAGCCATCACCAAGGTGCACTCGTTTGTTTCATCTGTAGTGCTCTTTGGGATTGAACTAGACGCAACTATCAATGACCCCTCAGGAATGGAGATTATGCCTTTAACAGAATTTTCAACACTGCTTACTCCCCATAGAACTTCGTTTTTGTATATTTCGTCCAATAAACTTTGAGGCACACCTATGTTCCTGTAGGTAGTAAGATTGAAACCAAAACCATACAGAAACTTCCCCGCTTTATTATAAACAAGCATGTAGTTGACTCCTAATTCAACCCAGGATGTGATGGCTTGACTTGAAGTGTCAAATGAGGTTTCTTGATTTCTAACAAAAGTTACTATGTTTGCCATTCTTGCCCAAGTGTTTACTTTGCCTTGGTAATGATCGATTTCATTCATCAAAGCAATTTGCACTTGCCCAACTACGCTGCTGACTTGTTTTTGCTCCAATTGACTAAAGTTACTCAAGATTATGCTTTCAGAAATGAAGTGCAGTAGTGATATTAGGCAAATGGTCGTTACAATTAAAACTGTTAGTGTTTTGGATCTAAGTTTCATGTAAAACGCAAGTTCCTTTTTTCCTGTGGCAGCTGATTTGGACTCCGAATTGGCATACACGTTGATTGTTGTTGTCAGCTTTTGTTTTCTGAATCTTGTATCACCTGAAGGCGTGTACAGTCAAAGGTTCTATGTTTTAAATAAATAATCTATAGAGAATATGCTAAATACAGTCGTCAAGGATATATTAAGGGTTAAGATAGACGTTAGCAAAATTAATCCGTATTTAGTAGGAAGTAGTATGCAAAATACTGCAAAAATATCACTCGCATTGGTTGCAATAATAACAATCGTTACAGGCACTTTTAGTTACCTATATTTATCTCAACCCGCTCCCGCGGTAGCACTTTCAGGTTCAGGAGCAACCTTTCCCGCACCTTTGCTAAACGCGATGATTACCGAGTATCATGGCAAAAAAAGTAATGTACAGATAACCTATGACGCCGTCGGCAGTAGCAATGGCATATCAGCGCTAGAAGCTAAAGCAGTGGATTTTGCTTGTTCTGATGCACCCCTAAGCGTTTCCGACCGCGTAAAGGCACCGAACGCTCTTCATATACCCGAAACAATCGGCGCAGTCGCTGTTGCCTACAATCTTGAAGGCGTATCGAGCGGGCTCCATTTGACTGGGGCTGTTCTCGCAGACATTTTTATGGGGAATATAAACAAGTGGAATGACCCCACTATTCAAAACATAAACCCACAGATAGCGCTTCCTAACCACAATATTACTGTGGTACACCGTTCTGATGGTTCAGGAACTACGTTTATCTTCACTAAATTTCTCTGTACGGCAAGTTCAAGTTGGGCTACTGACATCGGAAGCGGAAAAACAGTAACTTGGCCAGTTGGTTTAGGCGCAAACGGCAATTCTGGTTTAGCAAGTGTGGTCCAAGCCAACGCTTATACTATAGGATACATCGAGTTAGCACACGTACTGCAGAACAACATGACTGTTGCGGCTATACAGAATCCTTTAGGCAACTGGATTATTCCCAATCTTGATTCTACCCAGATTGCAGCCCAATCAAGCGCGTCAAGTGGACTACCTGCAGGTAACCAAGACTGGGCGCAGGTAAGCCTCCTAAACGCTCAAGACCCACATGCATACCCCATTGTTAGCTTTTCTTATGTGCTTGTTTATCAGGAATTAAATGTGATTCCAAGTATGACTTTTGATAAAGCTAAGGCGCTTGTTGAATTTTTGTGGTGGATGGTTAATGATGGCCAGCAACTTGCGCCCGATTTATCATATGTGCCACTTCCGACAAACGTAGTTCAAGCTAACAAAGAATCCATCCTATCCATAACATACAACGGGCAAGAATTAATTTGAATAAAAGAAAATTAAGTCTGGTACTTTGGGTTTTTTGATTCTTTTATCCAAAATTCAGGGTCATCCACGTCGATAACTTGAATTTGAACGACATTAGCGGGGTTAGTGAGCACCGCACGTAGACGAGGTGACAAATCAGGCTTTGACAACAGCAGCATCCTTGACGCCTCCAATGCTTCAGCGATTTTTTCCACACGCCTGTTGGGATACCCGTTGTACCTGACGCTCTTGCCTTCTTTGATGGCTTGATCGAAAGCTTCTTTGGTGCACTGGATGAATTTTCTGCCATCGCGGATGAACCAGAAGGGACCAGTGGGGTTCTTGGGCATAAGTATCTGCAGGCATATTTTCTATTTTAATTAATTAAGGTTGTGTGGTGGCGGCTCAGTACACTAATGCTTATTCAGTCAACCTGAACCTTGTTCAGTTCTTACGTGCAATTGTCGTCATCGACGCCAAAAGTAAACCTGCATCGATGGTTAAAACGGTTTCCAGAAAACTATACCGCACAGGGGTACACAAAAAAGCCATCAGTAAACTTGATAACAGCGCCCCACCCATTCTGAACCAACAGGCGAAAATGTTGAAACTCACCCCCAACGCATTAACCGCAGAAGCCTCAGTGTTTCTCAACATCGTTCGCTTAATCGCCTGCGAGCTCGTTCTAGTAAGCCACTTCTTCACCCGATATCAGCCTAAGACATTGGACTCGATATTCTTCGGAGGCATGCTCGGAGGCATCGGCGTTTTCCTGTTTTTCTCCATCTCAGGCTTCTTAATCTCTTACTCCCTACTACAAAAACTACAAAACAACCAATACAGCTTTAGAAATTACTTCGTCGACCGCTTCAGCCACATATACTCAGGCCTCTTACCCGCATTGCTTTTCATCGCTGTAATCGCAGGAGCAATCGCCCTAACCAACAACGTGTACTTTACCTACCTAAGCGAGACTGAATCAGCGCCAAGCGCCCAAAACTTCGCGGCAACATTAGGCCTGATAGTAAATTTTCCAACAGGCTTATTCAACCTACCCGTCAACGCAGCTTTACACGCTCCAGTTACGCTACCGACGTTTGCTCCGTTTGGGTTTAACGCGGTATTGTGGTCTCTTGCTGTGGAATGGTGGATTTACATGTTTTTCGGCTGGCTCGTCAATAGGTGGTTTAGCCTTTTTGGGGAAACGGGAAAAACCCCGCCGCTACAAAGGTCTTTTTTTGGCGGTTGCAGCAATTTTGAGTATTGTTCTTGTTGCTTTAGCGTGGGATTATAGTGCATTCATCGTTGTTTGGTTCTTGGGTGTTGCATCGCTGTGTGTGGTAAGCAACACGAAAGTACGTTCGAAGCTAACTTGGCCTAGAGCCTCAAAAATAGTCGCTGTACTTCTTTGTGCATCTTTAGCCGCGGTCATTTACGAGGGATACGTTATCTATACGTTAACGCATGAATCGTTTAACATGCTGTTCGGTGTCTTGATCGCAACCAGCGTCTTTTTGTGCATCCTGTTGTTAAGCGGAAATGTGAACTGGCTTTCAAGGAATATGCTGAAAAAACGGGTAGCTAAATACAGTGGCTCGATGGCTGCTTTCTCGTACACCCTTTTCTTAATCCATTATCCACTGCTTTTGTTCCTCAACGGGTTTAACTTTCAAGTTGACCGTTTCCTGTTATTCATACCTATAGTTTTGTTGATTAACGAAATAGCTTTCTGTCTTGCTGCCCTTGGAGAAAAAAATCACAAAAAACTGGCTGCAAAACTAAAAAGTGTCCTCCATATTTCACCCGTTTAATCGAAATTCAAAAGTAGGGCGTTTGCCAGAAAAAGCAAACAACGCTTACTCGATGTAGATTGCTGGTTGATAGGGCATTGCCATTGCGGCGCGACCTTTGGGGTCAAAGCGTGCGGGGTCAGATTCACTGTAAACAGCGATTTCAGCGTTGAAGCGTTCTTTGTAGAATGCTGCTGCATCTTTGAGGATTGTTTTTTCATCCACCATTCTGATTTTTGTCATGTTAGATTTGCGTTCGCCTGATACCTTGGTTAGTGCTTTGATGACTTTGGGAACCATGGGGGCGATGTCCTTCATATGCGGTTTAAGTGCGGCTTCAGAGGCGAATTCCTTCATCAACTCGTTGATTTTCGCTTCGCCAGCAACGGTTTTCTCTACGATTTTAAGGTAAACCTGCCACTTCCATTCAGCCGCTGTGTAGTAGACCACACGTTTTGGGGCGATTTTCATGGCTTTCAAGATGTTATTCGTGTCCCCCATGACATCGATTACAAGGTTCTCTTGCTCTTCCGCGGCAACATCCAACTTTGCAGGGTCGTAAACTGGCCATTTAGCTACGCTTATGAATCCCTCTTCGCCTGTTTGGCTCCAAAGCTCCTCGCAGGTAAAGGGCGCAAACGGCGTAAGCAGCTTAAGCCAATCCTTCACCGCCTCACCCAACGCCTTAGCGTCAGTATTTCCCTTACGCTGAATGTACCAACGGATGTCATTCCAAGTTTCAAACAGAGCAGTTTGCAGTGCAGTGCGAGTTTTTAGTTCATCTAAGGCAGCGGTGACATCTTTTATGCGTTTTTGCAAACGAGTCTGCAGCCAACGCTCCAGCGCCGTGTTGTCATCCTTCTTTGCAGTGATAATTATGTTGCTAGCAAAACCCATCAGCGCCTCCAACTTGCTCTTGAGGTCGGTGACGTTGTCGGCTCGCCAGTCTGGGTCATCCATTCCTTCCGCGCCTAAAAGCAAACCGCAACGGGTGGCATCTGCACCGTATTTTTCGACAGCGCCTTTCATGGTTATGAAGTTGCCTTTGCTTTTGTGCATACCTTGCCCTTCTACCATAAGCATGCCGTTGACGCCGATGGCTTTAGGCCAGTGCTCAGGGGGAAAGAGGGCGGCGTGGTGGAATATGCAGAAGCTGAGGTGGTTGGGAACGAGTTCTTTGGCGCTGTTGCGGAGGTCGAAGGGGTACCAGTAGAGGAACTCGCTTCGCATGGATTCAAGCACTTCTACATTGATGCCGACAGCGCTGGCAAGCTCATTTGAGTTGCCTTTGCCGAAGAAAACATAGTCGAAGACTTCAGGTGTTAGCGATTCAGGTTTTATGTTGTGCTGTTTTATGTGCTTGTTAACGGTGTAGAATGCCATGTAGACTGTGCTGTCGCTTAGCGTTTCGATTATCCAACCTTTTCCCCATGGCAATGGCGTTCCAAAACCTGTCGTACGCGCGCAAGCCCATTCTCTGAGCCAGTCGATTACTGTATTGAACCATGGCTTTGCGGAATCGGGGTAAATCGTGAGTTGGCCTATCACTTGGTGGGCGAGTTCCTTCCATTTTGGCTCCGAATAGTTGAGGAACCACTGGTCAGAGAGAATTTTAACGACGCATTGAGTCATACACCTGCAAACAACGGGATCTGAGAGGTCATACATTCTGTCCGCTACGCCTGCTTTTCGGAAATCGGCAATCAAGGTGTCTTTAGCTTCGCGGATGGTTTTTCCTGCGTATGGACCGCAGTTGGCTTTTAGTTTGCCGCTGTGGAACTCTTTTTTGTAGAGTTCGTTTGTGGCTTCGTCGGCTTTGGGGTCGTTTTGGTCTTTAATGCCCATCTTCTCCACTATCTCAACTGCGGGGAAATCGCCAAAACCTTCAACACTGATGATTGAGACGGGTTTAATCGTCTGCACAGATGCAGGTTCGATTCCAAACTGGGTGAGCACTTCGGGTTTCTGCTGTAAATCTCGAAGCGCCAAATAATCGTAAGGCGCATGTGCGGGTACACTGTAAACCACGCCCGTTGCCGTTTTGGGGTCAACAAACCAGCCTGGCAAAATCGGAAACTTGAGCTTAGTTATGGGGTTCTCAAAGGTTTTGCCGATGAGTTCTTTACCTTTGAAACTCCGAATAACCTCGATTTTACGCTCTTGTTCTTTGAGTTTATCTGCGGCTTCTTGACTAATTATCCAATTTTCTCCATTGACCAAAGCTTCTACGTAGGTGGCGTCGGGGTTGATCCACATGTTGGTGATGCCGTAGATGGTTTCGGGGCGGAAAGTTGCCGCGGGCAAGAAAGTCTTCTCATCAAGCTTGTATTTTATTAGGGTGTATTCTTCGGGGGTGACGCCTTCGCCGCTTTGGCGGTCATGGTCACCTGTAGGCGACTGATCTTTGGGACACCAAACCACCGGGTGCGTGCCGCGTGTTACGTAGCCTTTCTCTTTGAGGTTTTTGTACTGCCACTCAACAAACTTTTGAAAAGTCGGCATTACCGTGGTGAATTCCCGTCGCCAATCAACCGAGAAACCCACGTTCTTAACTGCGGCACGGCCTTCGTTAGTGTAATACTGAGCCATATAGAAGGGGTCAACAAACTTTTTGAGTTCCGCCTCTGGGACCCCGTCGACTTCGCGGAGAACTTTGATGTATGCCTCATCGCCCCTTGCAACGCGCTGCGAGGCTCCAAGCAATGGTTGCCCAGTCCAGTGCCAACTCCAAGGCCAAAGCACATTGTAGCCCTGCATGCGTTTGAAGCGGGCATAGGCGTCAACGCGGCTGGCGGTGAAGGTGTGGCCGACGTGTAGAGGGCCGTTCATGTATGGGAAGGGGAAAGTTACCATCTTTTTTTCGCGGTTTGGGTCTGGGTCTGCTTCGAAGATGCGGGCGGCTTCCCAGCGTTGCTGCCATTTCTGTTCGATTTGCTTGGTTTGGCTCATGAAACCCACTGATTAAGTCTTAAGCTATTAAGAGTTTTGCTTCTTTTTAGAACCGCTGTTTTGTTACCTGTTTATGTAGGAAAAAGTTAAATCGATTCCGCCTCAGATATTGACAATATGTCAAAAGAGAGTAACGCAAAAAAACTTATTGCCGTTTTGAATCAGAAAAGTCATAAATCAATCCAGTTGGCAAAACAAACCATTCTTGAAAAAAAATTCAGCTCAGAAAACATTAACCAAATTATTCAAAAATATATTTCAGGTTGGAATGATGCCACAAGGCCTGGAACATTAGCATTAGCCTATGAAGCTGCAGGTGGAAAAACAAGTGATGTTGAAAACTTACAAGCCGCATTATTGCTTATCGATGTAACGATGGATATTCATGATGACATCATTGACGAATCCACTATGAAAAAGAATAAAAAAACGGTTTATGGGAGACTCGGAAAAAACTCGACTTTACTCCTCGGCGATGCATTCATGGTCGAAGGCTTCAGTCAACTCTACAAAGCAGTAGAAAACTTGCCCAAAACGCAACAAGAAAAAATAATGGCAACAGTTCAAGATTTTCTGATAGAAGTTGTTGATGCCCATTTAATAGAATCACAACTTAAAAACAAAAAATGGACACTAACACCTGAAACCTACCTTCAAGTTTTGACAAAAAAGGCCGCTGATATAGATGGGCGCATGAGAGCAGGCGCAATCTACGGTGGAGGAACTGATGAAGAAATCGAAATTTTAAGTAAACTTGGACGAAACCTGGGGATTTTACTTATTATTCGTGCGGAGTTCGTTGACATATACGACTCTGACGAGTTATCTAACAGGGTAAAGAATGAATGTTTGCCTTTGCCCATTCTATACGCAATTAGAAACAGAGGCATTAAAACAAAAATCAAGCAGGTTCTGGACAGCAAAGAAATTGGAGAAAGCGAGTGTGAAGAAGTCTTAGCGCTACTTGAAAAATCAACCGATATAGCAGAACTCAAGAGTTACCTTGCTAAAATAGTGCAAGAATCTTTGACGTTGCTTGGAAAATTAAATGAAAATCAAGCAAAGAAACACCTACAACAACTGTTTGTTTCCTTGCTTGAAGATCTTTAGGGTATTTAGATAGTAAAGCGGACTGGTTTCTTTCGTACTTCCTTGGTTGCCTTCATCCTTTCTCACCTGTATATCTGTAGTACAGATTCATAATATAAGCTTTGTTGTACTACACACATACAGTTGCTAAAAAGGTTACTTTCGATACATACTTCTGATTCGTAAAGTTATAGGGTGGCGATTGATTATCTATACTTAAAGATGTACAAAAAGATAGTGCAAAGTATTCCAGGTCTATTCCTGCTTGCTAACAGCCTGTCATGGTTTAGCCTCACGATGTTAGCCATCGGAGATGTTGCACATGGGCACCCTATCGTTGAAATCTTGTTAATTGCTAGTGCTTATTTTGGAAGTTTAATTGCCGCCGCTTTTATTGGCTCCATGCTTCCAAATAGAACAATAAACAATCGAATTTTTCTATTAACTTGGGTATTCTTAGGAGTTATCAGTTGCTTAATATTTTCTCTATGGTCAGCTACTGATCTATTTGCCATAATTTTACGGTCACTTCTTCTTGGTTTATCCGCAGGAGTCGGGATACCCGCATGCTTTTCTTTTTTCGGTAACTTAACTAAAACGGAAAATCGTGGAAAAGTGGGTGCGGTACTCTTTTTCACTATTCAACTACTCACAGCTATAGTTCTGTTTTCGGCGTCTTCAATCATTTTGGAGCAACAATTCCAAATACTTGCATTCTGGAGACTTTTAGCGATATTCGCAATTATTTTCTATAAACCCATAGCACAGAAAACAGATCTGCTCAAAACAAGCTACATTTCAATTATCAAAGAACGCACGTTTCTGCTGTATTTTCTACCTTGGTTTCTCTTTACATTAATTAATTTTATCGAAGCACCCATCATTGAAACCTTTTTCGGCGACCTCTACACAACATCAGTAATTACAACAACCATCATCAGCAGCATTTCTGCAATATTCGTAGGCATACTTTGTGACAGAAAAGGACGAAAAATCGCAAGCATTTTAGGTTTTGTTCTCTTAGGTTTAGGCTATGCCTTTTTAAGTTTCTTAGGTGGCCCTGCTAAACCAATAGCGCAATACCTCTACATTTTATGTGATGGGATTGCGTGGGGTGCTCTCTTTGTTTGCTTCGTATTTGTAATATGGGGTGACTTGTCTGAAGGGAAAATACGGCAAAAGTACTACTTCATTGGCAGCATACCCTTTTTGCTTTCAGGATTGATTGAAATTCTAATTCGATCCTTTATTAGCAGTGTGGATGTTACAGCTGCCTTTTCGTTGGCTAGCTTCTTCTTATTCTTAGCCATTGTTCCTCTGCTTTTTGCAGCTGAAACGTTACCTGAAAAAGCCCTGAAGGAAAGAGACCTCAAAAGCTACGTTGAGAAAGCTCAAAAAATGGTTTCTAAGGAAACAAAGAAAAAACAGAAAAAAGAAGAAAACACCCAAGAAACCGAAAAAGAAGAGAGCGAAAAAGAAGATAACTCGAAAGAATACGAAGAAGCAAAGAAGTTGGCGGAAAAATACTATTAAGCAAGTCCGCCTTTAGTGGCTAAACATGTTCTTCCATGTGATCCTCACCAGCGACTGCAACTTGCAATGCAAATACTGTTTTGGCGAGAGTTTAGACGATTTTGATGAAGAATTCGGCGACGACATAGAAGTCGACTACAACTTGCCCCGCAAATTCAACTACGACATTGCGTTGCTGGAGAGGTTTTGCCGTCAAGACCCCGAGTGTGTGTTAACCTTCTATGGCGGGGAACCGCTGATGCAGGTTGAGAAGCTTCGAGAAATCATGGATAAAGTGTCGCCTAAAATGTACATGATGCAAACCAACGGATTACTCCTGCATAAACTCGAACCAAAATACGTTAACCGCTTCCACACCCTGCTCGTTTCACTTGACGGCGAAGAAGCCCTAACCGACTATTACCGAGGCGCTGGAACGTACAGAAAAGTCATCGACAACCTCAAACTCATAAAACAAAACGGCTACCAAGGCGAATTAATCGCACGCATGACCATCATGGAGCAAACCGACATAGAAAAACAAGTCAAATACCTCCTAAACAACCCAGAATTTTCCTTCACATCAGTTCATTGGCAACTCAACGCAGGGTTCTGGGGCAACGACTATCAACGCCGTAACTTTGAGGAATGGACCAAAACCAGCTACATCCCAGGCGTGGATCGTTTGGTTCATTTCTGGGTTGACCAAATGGAACAAGAAGGCACGGTGCTTAAGCTTTATCCTCTTTTGGGCATTGCAAACTCATTTCTCAACGAAGAAAAGGAGTGTTTGATGCGCTGCGGTAGCGGTTGGATAAACTACTCAATCCAAACTGATGGCTACATTTTACCTTGTCCAACCATGTGGGGTATGAAAGCTTACTATTTGGGGCACATAAAAACCGCGAACCCCCTGCAGCTGCCCAAAATGTTTGTTCAGGAAAAACCCTGCAGCCAATGCAAAATCCTTGGCGTCTGCGGCGGCCGCTGCCTATACACAAACATTACTAAACGCTGGACAGAGGACGCCTACAGCAAAGTGTGCTATACTGTGGAACGGTTGATTGCGTCGGTCCAGAGTGAAGTGCCAAGAATGCAGAGGTTGATTGAAAACGGTAAACTGTCCCTGCAAGACTTTGATTACGTGAAGTACAACGGTGCAGAAATCATTCCCTAAAGTTTCTTGTACACTACGTCTTTTTCGTGCGCATGCTGGTTTAGTTTTAAACCGATGCTTTCTCCGCCTTCCGCTCGCGGTATAGGGTTGCGGTCTATCTGGATGGATTCCACTGTTTGCTCAAAATCTGTTGATGGCCCCTTTATTTGGATGCGGTCGCCGACTGAGAGGGGCAGGGTTAATTTTACTACTGCAACGTTTATTTTTGAGAAGTAATGGGTTATTGTGCCGATTTCGATTATGGCGTCTTCCAACTGATATTTCCCACTTTTTGTTAATACGGTGCTTTGTAGATAAAGATTTTTTCACTTTTTAGTACGGTACCTGACTTTTTTTAATGTACCGTAATGTATGTGGCTATAAAAAAGTGCGACTTGCGTATTCGATCCCTCTGGTCGATGTTGCTGCTTTGTAGCCACCTCCCCACCCCTTATATTTGCGGATTTGCGCTACAAAAGAGAAGTGTTACTGGTTTGTAGTTTATTTTCGAAGTTTAACCTTAACCGACCATTCGAGTTTATCAGTTAAGCTGGAGGGGTTTTCGTTTATGTTATGGCTTTTTAGGTATTTGGCAAGTGTCTGTTCAACTTTATCCCAAACCTCATCAGTGTCCAGTTGAGTTACAAGTGTTCGCCCAACGCTTTCACAGATTTCCATCGCTTGTGTATCTGTAATTTTTAGGGTTTCCATACTGTTTCAACAAAAAAGGGTGCGTATTGATGTATTAAGCTGTGTGACTGTGCGTATACGCCATCATCTTACGATCAGGGTTTATTTTGGGGTAAGCAGAGCGGTACAGAGAGAATCTTCGTTTAAATGCCTTGAAGCGGCTTGGCGGATGTCCTCTTTTTTTAGCGCCTTTATCTTAGCAACATAATCTCTCAGTGCAAACTCGCTTCTGAACTGGGTTTCCATGTAGGTAATTATTTCTAAAGTGTCATGAATACTATCCATACCTCTAAGCAGACTGCCTAGCCAAATCTGTTTAGTCCGCTCTAACTCGTCAGCGCAGATATCTTCATTCCCCAAAGCGGCTAACTCTTTAAGAATCAGTTTTCTGGCCTTGTCTACCTTGGAGTTGTTTACTGCACAGTTTACGCTAAAGTATCCGAAATCTGCGCCTTTGCAATGTGTCGAACTGACATCGTAGGTAACCGCGTTTTTTTCTCGCAGTTCTATAAAAAGACGGGAACTTGTGCCCCCGCTGAGTAGTGTCGCTATCAAGTCTAGGGCGGGTGCATCTTTGTGAGTAGCGGAAATTGTGCGTGCACCTATGCTTAGGTATGTTTGTCTTATTCCTGCTTTTTCTCCAACGACACATGGTTTTGGTTTGTGGGTTTCAGTTGCCTGTTTTTCTTCGGGTAATGCGTTTCCTTTTGGCTGGTTTTGGAATCCTTGTATTGTTTCTTCGAGAGCTTTTTGAGGCAATTTTCCTGAGAGCGTCAAAATCATGTTTGGGGGTACGTAGTTTACGAGTTGAGCCTGCTTTATTTGGTTTAATTCAACTTGTTTTATGGTTCTTGGGTAACCACCTACGGGTCGCCTAATCGGGTGGTTCTTGAAGAGGCTCTCTAGAAGCATCTGGTCCACCTTCACTGAGGGGTCATCTTCCACCTCAGCGAGTTCATTGAGGATTATTTTGCGTTCCAACTCAAACTTGTCCTTTTCAAAGGTGTCCCCAAAGAATAACTCAGAAAGAATTCGAGAGGCTTCACTTAATTTCTCTGGTAAAACATCAATCGTGGCAAGCACATGCTCTCGATCAGTGTAGAAATCCAATATGCCACCGTAGTTTTCTATGCTGCGGGAGCGTTGGATTCTTTGTTCGGAGCCTCCGGCAAGCATGTGTTCGAGGAAATGGGCGATTCCAGCTGCTTTTTTAGGTTCCTGGTTTGACCCGTACTTGACAGCGAGTGATATCTGAGCGGTATTAGATGATTGCCTTGGGTACTCTAAGACAGTTAAACCGTTAGGGAGAGTATTTTTGTGCCAAACCAGATTTGCGGACATGACCAAAACCAAATTGTGCGCGGGTAAAATCTAACACTTGAATGCTTTACTTTCTATAGGTTATCTTGTGGGCTCGATTTTTAGGTGTGGTGTTTCTTGTTGGTATTTCAAAATTTTTTCTGACAGTTCTTCTATTTTTTTAAGTGCTGTTGGTTCCATGAATATCTGGACAAAGGCTTGCATGGTTGCATAAAACGAGAAATCCACTGCGTTTACATCTTTTGGGACTTCGCCATAAACAGCAACCTTGGTCATTATTTCCCGCTGGATGGCGGTGTAGATTTCGAAGGCTTTTTGCAGGTTGGGGTTTTTGGGTTTAAATTCGAGGTATTGCTGTTGTGGCATGTAGGCTGTTGCAGATGCACGGTAAAATTTCCTCTCTAAGTTGCCTACTTTTTCTGTTCGACAGAGTTCTATTAGGCTGGCGTTTTGGAGTTTTTGAATTCTGCGCCAAAGTTTAAGGGTTGGAACATTAAGTTTTTGAGCTAATTCTGAGACGGAATATTCGGATAAGACTAAGTTTTTTAGGATTGTTTGGTTGAGTGGGTCAGAGACAAGTATGGTGCCTTTTTGGTCGAGGAATTTTACTAGTTTCATACAGTGAAATCGGTTTCACCGCACTTAAATACGTATCCATCCTATAACCACACAAACAACCCCCAAAAAGAGGAAGAGACGCATGATCGACACCCAAAACCTAACCCGAACATTCGGCAACCTAACAGCCGTAGACAACCTTAACCTACAGATAGAAAAAGGAGAAGTCTTCGGTTTCCTCGGCCCAAACGGTGCAGGCAAAACAACCACCATCCGCATGCTCGCATGTCTAATCGCGCCCACCAAAGGCACAGCAACCGTCGCAGGATACAACATCCACAAAGACCCCCTAAAAGTACGCCAATCAGTAGGCATACTCACAGAAAACCCTAGCCTCTACGAACGCCTAACTGCATACGAAAACATGGATTTCTTCGCCCAAGCCTACGGAATCACCGACGCAACCGAGAGACAGAGGAGAATCCAAGAGTTGCTGGAGTTTTTCCGCCTTTGGGAACGCCGAAACGATAAGGTTGCGGGTTTCAGTAAGGGTATGAAGCAGAAACTCGCCATCGTTCGCGCCACTGTGCATAGGCCGCCTGTGCTTTTTTTGGATGAACCCACTGCGGGTTTAGACCCTGAGTCAGCTAAAGAGATACGGGATATGATGGCTCAGTTAAGTGAGCACGAAAAATGCACAATACTGCTAAGTACACATCACTTGGAAGATGCTGAGAAACTCTGCAGGCGAGTATTGATTATGAATAAAGGTAAGTGTCTTCTAGTTGGTACACCTGACGAGTTGCGGCAAAGAATAAGCGGAATACCAGTCATCGAAGTGAACTTGACAGAGGTAACATCTAAGGTTTTGGCAGCAGTAAACGCCACTTCTATGGCTCAGGAAGTAAAACAGCGACAAACCACCCTGCTTGTTAGCGTGAAGGACGCCCGTTTAGCAACTCCCGAACTCGTGCGGGCTATTGTGGAGGCAGAAGGCCAAATCCTCTCCGTTAACGTTTTGCGTCCTTCGCTCGAAGAGGCGTACCTCAAGTTAGTCAAGGGAGGAGAAACACAATGAACATCCATAAAGCGTGGTTGGTATTCAAAAAAGACTGGTTGGAAATCAAACGCAACTGGCAAGTTCTGCTACCCATAATCATTTTGCCGCTGATTTTTGCAGTGGTGTTTCCGGGGATTATCAGGGTTATCTCGCAGACTCCAGCCCAAAACATGGATCCCCAAGATTTTCAATCGTTAATTGTCAATTTACCCGCAGACGTTCAAGCGCAAATCGCCCAGATGACACCAAACCAAATCCTATTCTACATTATGGTGCTCTACTTCTTCGCGCCGTTCTTCCTCATAATACCCGTCATGGCGTCAAGCGTTATGGGTTCAGATAGCTTTGCAGGTGAGCGGGAACGAAAAACCATCGAGGCGCTTTTAGCTACGCCCATCTCTGACAGCGAACTCTTGCTTGGAAAAATACTGGTAAGCTTCATTCCAGCCATGATTGTCACCTGGGTATCCTTCGCAGTTTACGCAACAATCGCTGACATCGTAGGCTTTACAATGTTCAACGGGACGCTGCTGCTTCCTAACGTGATCTGGCTCATCTTAATCTTCGGTGTTGCCCCAACATTAGCACTATGTAGTATAGGCTTAACTGTGATTATCTCTGCCAGAGTTAAAGGCTTCAAAGAAGCTCAGCAAATAAGCGTTGTACTTTTGCTACCTGTTTTGGGGTTGGTTTTTGCACAAATCTCCGGGTTGCTGATTCTGGGGCCAGCTGTGCTTGCTTTGCTCATAGCTATTTTCGCAGTCATCGATGTTGCGGTATTCTATGTTGGGACAAAACTTTTCCATCGCGAAGAAATCCTCTCCAAACCCGCATAGAACCAAACTGCACCTGCAGTAGCATCCTCTCCTTTTTTCACAAAAACACCTTTAAGCATGTTCTGCTTAAGCCCTCAAAGAGGGGGCTTTATGGCGCAGTTAACCAACGATGATCTCTCTTCTTCAACAGAATCACCAGAGACAGCTATGAAGCCCATCTTGAGCACAGAAGAACTCGTCAGGTTACCAGTCAATGAACTCCTATCGCATCTGGATACCTCTCAACAGGGGTTGACTTCGCAGCAGGCCTCAGAACGGCTGGAAGCTTTTGGCCGAAACGAACTCGGCATGGAACATAAGCATTCAGCGATTGTAGAATTCTTTGTTCACTTCAAAAGCCCCCTAGTGATTATCCTATTAATCGCAGGCATTATCTCTGGTTTTTTGGGGGAATGGGCTAACACCGCAATCATCTTAACCATCATCTTGGTCAGTGTCGTATTGGATTTCTATCAGGAGAGAAAAGCTGAGAAATCCGCTGAACTGCTAAAGCAGAAAGTTACCTCAACCGCCACTGTGCTACGGGATGGGGTGAAACAAGAAATAAAACTGCCTGAAATCGTTCCAGGTGACGTTTTTTATCTCTCAGCAGGCGACATTAGCCCCGCCGACGCCCGCGTTATAAGCGCAAAAGACCTCTTCATCAATCAATCCGCATTAACAGGCGAATCATTTCCAGTCGAAAAAACAGCAACACCAGTGAAAGAGAAAAGCAACATAGCGGAATGGAGCAACTACTGCTTTATGGGAACCTCCGTTGTAAGCGGAACCGCAACAGCGGTGGTGACCAAAACTGGGAGCGCAACAGAATTCGGCAAAATCGCTAAAAAACTTGTCGAGAAGCCCCCGGAAACAGAGTTTGAGCGAGGAATCAGAAGCTTCGGTTTCCTCATACTACAAGTAACGTTTTTGCTTGTGATTTTTGTTTTCATGGCAATCGCCCTACGAAACCCCAGCAGCAGCGGCGTCGTGGAGGCCTTGCTTTTTGCTGTAGCTTTAGCGGTTGGTTTGACGCCTGAACTGTTGCCCATGATTATAACCATCAATTTGTCGCGGGGAGCCATGGCGATGTCTAAAAAAGGCGTCATCGTAAAACGGCTTTCGGCGATCGAGAACTTTGGCAGCATGAACGTGCTCTGTACCGACAAAACAGGCACCCTAACCGAGAACCGCATTAAACTCATCTTAAACGTAAACATAGAAGGCGACGAAGACGAGAAAGTCTTCCGTTACTCCTTCCTAAACAGCCACTTCCAAACAGGACTAAAAAGCCCCCTTGACGAAGCCATTTTAAAACACAAAGAAATCGACACCACCCAGTACCTAAAAATCGATGAAGTGCCCTTCGACTTCATCCGCCGCCGCGTCTCCGTCGTCGTCGAACACAAGGGACAACGGTTCTTCATAGCCAAAGGCGCCCCTGAAGAAATTCTTAAAGTCTGCACATACTACGAGTTGGACAAAACAATTTCTGACCTCACCGACGAAATCAAGGGAAAAATCGACCTTAAATACCGCGACTTTAGCGCTCAAGGCCTCCGTGTGCTTGGAGTGGCCTACAAGCGGCTCAAAGAGGAAAAAGCGGTTTACTCGATTAACGATGAAAGTGAAATGGTGTTCTTGGGGTTTGTGGCTTTCCTTGACCCACCTAAAGAAACAGCTAAACAATCAATCCAACTCTTAACCAAGGCAGGCATAGAACTTAAAATCCTCACAGGCGACAACGAGCTGGTCACAAAAAAAGTCTGTGAAGAATTGGGCTTTGAAGTCAAAGGAATAGTGCTGGGAACGGACATCGCAAACAAAACCAACGAAGCGCTCATGGCAACCGTTGAAGAAGCCAACGTCTTTTGCCGCGTAAACCCCGCCCAGAAAGACCGCATCATTTCTCTACTTAAAAAGAACGGACACGTCGTAGGCTACATGGGAGACGGCATAAACGATGCACCATCCCTTAAAACCAGCGACGTCGGAATCTCGGTTGATAACGCAGTAGATGTAGCTCGAGAATCCGCAGACATCATCCTCTCTCAAAACGACCTTACGGTTTTGGCGCAGGGTGTTTTTGAGGGGCGCAAAACATTCGGCAACACCATGAAGTACATCATGATCAGTGTTAGCTCCAACTTTGGGAACATGTTTAGTGTTGCTGGCGCCGCGATGTTTTTGACTTTTCTACCCATGCTTCCTGTGCAGATATTGCTAAACAACCTTCTCTACGACTTCTCCCAGTCATCCATAACGACTGATAAAGTGGATGAAGAATACGTGGAGCGCCCCAAACGTTGGGACATCACATTCATACGCCGTTTCATGCTAACTTTGGGTCCAGTGAGTTCACTATTCGACTTTCTGACGTTCTTTGTCATGCTGTTTTTCTTTGCAGCTGAACCAGCCCTATTCCAGACCGCGTGGTTCATTGAATCCTTAGTTTCGCAGATTCTAGTTGTCTTTGTCATAAGAACCAGACGTCGACCCTTCTGGAAGAGCAAACCAAGCAAGTACCTCGTCATAACCAGCATAGCCATAATGACATTTGCGCTATCAGTGCCGTTTACGCCTCTAGGCCCAGTGTTTGGTTTCGTGACACCGCCGCCGATGTTCTATGTGGCGTTAACCCTCATTCTATGCGCCTATTTAGTGGTCGCTGAAGGGGTAAAAGGCTGGTTCTATAAGCGCGAGGCTTACCGCCTTGAACAGGCTTTGGCACCTAAAAAAGCGTTTTACATCACAAAAACAGCCAAGTTGACGCAAATCATGGTTGCCGCTATAAGCCTCCGAACTGAAGAAGAATTCACAATCACTTCGTTAACTGATGACATAAACCACACCTTAACTTACGCCGTGAACAAAAATCAAATCGAAAAAATCCTCCAACAACTCAGAAAATCTGGCTTACTGAGCGTCAACCGCAAAGAAGGAACAATAAAACGTGAAGGCGCCTTTGGGGCTTACGTTAAAAGCATCATTGAAGGACCAAACTGGTCTGCCACAATCGAAGATTGGCGAAAAGTACACAACATTTTACTAAACAAGTATGGTTCCGTTAACTCTGAATACGAAGAAATACTCCAAAAACAGTAACAAAGCATCCAACCTCTGAATTTGCCAAGTGCAGCGACGGTTTTTGCAAAGACGGCTTAACAAACCAGCGCTCTCTTTGCGATACCTGTTTGGCAAGCCAGTAAAAACGTGTTCTCAAAAAGAGTTAATTTACCTAAAAGACAAGGGCATGCTTGAAGGTACGAAACATCATGCCAAATTTGTGTTGGGAATGCAAGCATAATACCCTGAAGATGAAGGTTATGGTACCTCCAGAGTGCACCATAAAAGAATACCTTCAACGGACAGGTAACTTTCAATCCGACATAGCTTCAATTGTTAAAGAAAAACTTGAGCAGTACACAGTTCATTTCCGATCAGGCGGCGAATTGAGGCAGATGACCTTTAAGGTAGTGCATGAATGCAAATTAAGGATCCAAAGAGACGCAAACCAAACAAACTGCCCCTGCTACAAGCACAGCCAACAAGCAAAAGCCATAAGCAACATAATTTACAGCAAACAACAAACTGCGCAAGTATCAGTGTTATCGAAGTAACAAAAACTATGGGTTGGCAGTGAGGTCTGCAAGTTCCGCTTTGCTAAGCCCAAGCCCAGGAGTTGCATCGAGTCTTTTTTTAACTTTACCCTTTTTGAACAGCAACACAGTAGGGTAGTATTCTATTCCGTATTTGTCGCATAAATCCGCTTTATAATCAATCATAACGCTTAGGCATTCGTCGGGGTTGGTTTTGGCGTATTCCTCAAAGATGGGCAAAAACCGCTGCGAATGCGGACACCAAGACGCATAGAACAGCACGTAGGCTTTTTCTTTCTCTTTAAGGATGTCCTCGACGTTTTTCTCTTCAGAAATCTCCATTTTCTTTTTCAACACTACCTCTCCTCTTGATATTCTTCAGGGTAATGACTACTATCACAGAACGGCTTTATAGTTGATTTTCCACAGCGGCAAAGTGTGACTCGGTTGCGAGTTTCGTAGGGTTTACCATCCGCCGAATAGATGGGGATGCCGCCGCGTACCCAGAGTGGACCGTCAACTCCAACTGAGGGGTCCTCGATAAACCCGATAGAGGGCTCAAGTTTTGGCTCGAGCACCTCGCCTGTCTCTTTATTTACGACCACAAGCCTGCCAGAGGGGCAGTCGAAAGCGTTTCTTATGCAGTTTTCTCTAATTTTTGGGTCGCTTGTTTGGGGGATTTGGTCCCAAATATCGCCGCCCCTATGGCAGAACCTAGCCGAAGCACACAAGATTGCTGCATCTTTCAATGCCAATTTGGGGCCATCCATTGCTTTAGCCATATGCTCAAACGGTTGATTGTCGAATTCTTCCGTTCCGTTAAATTTTACTGCTACGTGTGTTCCGTCGCAGAAAGGCTTGCTCTTTGATTGCCCACATCGACAAAGTGCATAAGTCTGTTTTGTTGGCAGTTTAGCGGCTGTAACCCATTCGCTGGGGGTCGTTGTAACGCTGTCACATTTGATTATCATACGATAAAGGGGAACGTTGCCTGAGATTATGTAGGGGCCGTTCTTTGTTACCTGTATCTTGTAATTCTGCTGTTGCGGCTGGTTCTTGCCTTCCATCATTATGGCCTCAAGAGTATAAGTGAATTGGACTTTTCTAAACAACCTTTCGGTATTTTGTGACTGTGCAGTGCCAATCACAGAGGGTTATAGCTTCTAAACGCTTAATTCCATCTGTCCCTTAATGGAATGTGGTGGTTTATGTTTGGAAGAAATAAAGAAATTTACGATCAGCGAACTGGCTCAGTTCAACGGGAAGAATGGGAAACCAGCTTACGTGGGTTACAAAGGCAAAGTCTACGATGTAACGGAGTCCTATCAGTGGGGCGACGGCGAACACCTCGGGCACATGGCAGGAAAAGACTTAACCGACCAGATGGAAATCGCACCGCACGGCGAAGACGTCCTGCTCGAAAGAATGAAAGTCGTCGGAGAATTGAATTAGCGCCGATACCTGCGTAATTGGAAAAAACTAAAAAAGAATCAGATACCAATAGCTATGTAGGGTTGTTTTATGTTTGATTTTAAAAGTAAAGTAGCTTTAGTAACTGGGGCGGGGAGAGGTATCGGCAAAGAAATCGCGTTAACCCTTGCAAGAGCAGGCGCAGACGTAGCCGTAACGGACTTAGCAGACACCGTTTTTGAAACCCAAAAAGAAATCGAAACACACAACGTTCAGTCCTTAGCAGTTAAATGCGACGTTGGAAACCGACAAGACGTAGAAAACGTTAAAACACAAACGCTCCAGAAATTCTCAAAACTCGACATACTCGTAAACAACGCAGGCATCTACCCTCAGAAACCGTTTTTGGAAATGACCGAAGAAGACTGGCATAAAGTAATCCATGTCAACCTCTACGGCGTTTTCCACTTCACAAAAGCATTCTTACCCGGCATGGTTGAGCGAAAATACGGCAAAATCATCAACATATCCTCAATTTCTGGGCCTGTGGTGGCTTTTCCCAATTTGGTGCATTATTCAGCGAGCAAAGGCGCAATTTCAGGGTTCACTAAAGCGTTGGCCGTAGAAGCTGCACAGCATCAAATAAACGTGAATGCAGTAGCACCTGGCCCCATCGACGTCGGCGGCTTCACCAAGGCAGACGAAGCGATGGCGATGATTGTTAGGGGCATCCCGTTGGGGCGTATAGGTAAACCAAGCGACATAGCAAACCTCGTGTTGTTCTTGGCAAGCGACGAAGCAAACTTCATAACGGGGCAAACAATCGTGTCCGACGGCGGATACACCTTGCCATAAGCCTGTTGTATGCTAGCTCGGTGCAGTCACATAGCTTAATTAGCTAAAGCTTACCTTCGCCAAATGTGTAGGTGACTTGTTTTGAGTGAAGAAAAAAAGAAGATGACCTACTATTATGGCGGCAAAGAAAAAACAGCCCGCGAAATCAAAAAACCCCACGAGGAAATAACGCTCTACACTGCAAGGGACTTGGAACGTGACTTTAACCGCTTGATGAATAGGTTTGAGCGGGATTTCGAAGACTTCTGGGGCACCTCAACCAAGCTTGGACGGGAACTTTCTACAAAAGCACGTGATTCCATGTTAGCTTTTACTGGTATGCCCTCTGTAGACTTAGAAGATCAAGGAAAAAGCTACCGCTTAACCGTTGATTTGCCTGGCTTCAAAAAAGAAGATGTCCAAGTAGAATTAACCGACGACTCCGTAATCGTAAACGCCAAACACACAAAAACAGAAGAAGAACAACGCAAAAACTACATCCGACGTGAACGTTCAGCCCAGACTTTTTACCGCAAAATCCAGCTACCTGAACCAATCCGCCCCGACGACGCAACCGGCGCTTTAAACGACGGGATTCTTGAGGTCACTTTACCTAAGATGCAGCCAAAGGAAACAAAGAAATTAGAAATAAAGTAGCTTCCAGCGATTTTTTCTTTATATAAGGGAGGGGAGGTAGACTCTGAGACGTCGCGTGATTCCCGCAGGTACGGATACGGTTTCGTATGCTCTAAGTAAGGGACCTACAGAGGTCCAAAGCACTTGATACATTGAATAAACAAAGAGCAAACAAAAAGAAAAGATGAAAGTTAGTAGTTTTCTACCCAGACTTCAAAGTAAGCTTTGGGATGTTCACATGTGGGGCATTTTTCTGGCGCAGCGTTGCCTTCGATGACCATGCCGCAGTTACGGCATTTCCATTTGATTGGCGTATCCTTCTTGAAGACTTTGCCCTCTTGGACGTTGGCTAAGAGTTTGTTGTATCGGCGTTCATGGTACGCTTCAACTTTGGCAACCATCCTAAAAGTCCAAGCAACCTCGGGGAATCCTTCCTTTTCTGCGATGTCGCCGAAGTTCGGGTAAATCGTTCCCCACTCCATTTTTTCGCCTTCCGCAGCCGCCTTAAGGTTGTCTAATGTCGATCCAATTACGCCAGCTGGGTAAGAGGCCGTGATTTCAACGATGCCGCCCTTTAGGTGCTTAAAAAATAATTCTGCGTGCTCTTTCTCGTTAGCTGCGGTTTCCTCGAATATGGCTGCGATTTGCTCGTAGCCTTCCTTTTTTGCTTTGCTGGCAAAGAAGGTGTATCGGTTGCGTGCTTGGGATTCGCCTGCGAAGGCTGCTAGAAGGTTCTTTTCTGTTTGGCTTCCATTAAAATTCATGTTTAAAACTCCTTACGTTGAGGTTAGCTTAAACCCAGATAAAAGCCTTCTCAGCAGATTATGCTACATAGGATGTTAAGACTTTTATTTTCCACTCAACCTTAATGTGTTGCCGGATGAAGAGAAGGCATTAAATTGACTTAAAAGGGATGAAAACTCAGAGTTACTCGGACGGCACAACAGCTTCTTTTAGGCAGCCCCAGTTAACCATACAACCGATAGGAATTTTTAAAAGGACTATGGACATAATCATTTACTCTGCTCAAGAGGAATCCAAAGGTTGCAAACAGTTAGCGGCAGAAAAATTGTGCTCACAGCGTCAGCCACCGAAATGAGCGACTGGCTGAATAACCCCTTCATCGCGTTCGCAGGCGGATTCGGCAAAGGCCCCATCCCCCTATCATACGTCCGAAAAACTCTTTATCCACACCGACCTCCACTTCCCGATGGCCAAGCAAGCTACGCACCGTATGGACTTCGAAAAGTTGAATCCATCCTCTTAGAAGGCGGATTCTCTCCAAACGACATAGCAGTAGCATACCCCGAAGACTTAGACAAATTCATAGGTCCAGAAACCAAAGTCGTGGGCATCTCAAGCATGGACCCCACAGGCATGGGTTACGTAAGCAAAACCTACAGTTCCATCGTGGGCGGAGGCGAACCCATGAACCGCATCGAATTCCGCAAGCTTGTCATGCACCCTGCCATCCAAAAATACAAACCTAACCTCAAAGTCATCGTCGGCGGATATGGTTCATGGCAGCTTGAGCGTCAACATGTCTCAAAAACCTATGGCGTCGACTGCGTTTTGATGGGGGGCAGACCTGGACCAATCGTGGAGTTGTTCAAAAAAGCCCTTAACGGTGAACCGCTTCCACGCATAGCCAAAGCCGATGAATCGCTGGACAACTGGAACTATAACCAAGAGATGCCTCTTATCAAGAACGTGGCCATCCATGGAGCAGTAGAAATCAGTAAAGGTTGTGGACGAAACTGCCAATTCTGCACACCCACCATGCAGCACAAAATCGATGTGCCTCTTGAAAAAATCATGCAAGAAGTCGCCTTAAGCGTGGCGCAAGGTAGCGACCACATCACCTTAATCACTGAGGACATGTTCCTCTATGGCGCCAAAGATCCGCGCTTTGTACCTAACCGGGAAGCAGTAGTTAAACTGTTCAAAACCGTGGCCGATTATCCAGGTGTAAAAAGCATCCAAGCGGCACATATGTCTCTGGCGCCTGTTTGGCATGATCCGCAGATGATTCGGGAACTTGCGGAAATTTTGATCGAGAAATCATGGTACTCTTTCGGTAAAAAGCCGATTATCACAGCTGAAACAGGCATCGAAACTGGCAGTCCTCGTCTTATGAAAAAGTACATGGCAGGTAAAATGTTGCCGTATCAGCCTGAACAGTGGCAAGACGTGGTCACCAACGCGTTCGGCATCCTAAACGATAACGACTGGTATCCGTTAGCGACGCTGATTATCGGTTTGCCTGACGAGAAAGAAGAAGACATGCTTCAAACGTTGGAGTTGATGGATAAACTCAAAGACTACAACGCCTTCTACGTGCCGCTGTTCTTTGTGCCCCTTGAGAACTGTGTTTTGATGAAGCAGAAAGGCGCTGAAATGGACTCGCTTTCTAAAGCGCGATGGGACTTTTTCATTAAATGCTGGGAATACAACATAAAAATCTGGAAACCCACCTTCCTAGAAAACCGCCTGCAAAACCCCATGCTCTACAACGCATTCGACAAAGTCTTTATCCCCTACTTCGGCAGGATATTGGGCGCTTACTATGCATTAACGCGTGGTGCCAGAGGCGAACAATTCAAACAAGCTGTTTACCAGCTAAGTTTGCCTTTGCCAGATAACGGCAGAAGAACCAAAGGAAAAGTGAAAGCTAAAGCTTAGGCAGATTCCTCTGCCAACCCTTCATTGTTTTCTTGTTCTATGTTAACTTCAGGCATCGCTTCTTGCAAAAACGAATCTGTCTGCGCTGCTTGTTGAACTGTCGGTTTTATAATTTTTCTTGCATGTGTTATGTAGCCTGTGTGTCCTGTCATCATCGTGTTCGGCCTGGTTTTTCCCCGTTCAACCTGCATCGTGCGCATAAGGCATTCAACCGTTTCGATGAATACGAATCCGTTGTCGCGTAATGCTTCGGTTGTACGGATAACTTGGTCTATGGTTGGACTAAAAGAAACCAAGACACCTGAAGGCTTTAGCGCCTCGTAAGCATGTGGAACAACAAGCCAGGGCACCGCAAGGTCCAAAATCACCGCGTCCAAATCCCTCTCTGCAATGCCCATGGTGACGTCGCCGCTTTTCATTTCTACGTTGTCGATGAGTTTTGAGCGTTGCAGGTTTTTGGCAGCGTTCTTCTGGAATTCAGGGCGTAACTCGTAAGTATAAACTTTACCCGTTGGACCAACATAATGCGCTAACGCCGAAGTTAAGGCGCCTGTGCCTGTGCCTGATTCGAAGACGCGGCTGCCTGGACCGATACCGCTAAACATTACGATAAGTGCAGCGTCTTTGGGGTACACGATTTGTGTGTTTCGACCTGACTTCATCATGTAATCGGTTAACATGGGCTTAAGGGTGGTGAAGGTTACGCCGAGACTGCTTTTGATTGGTTCCCCATACTCTTTACCGATTAATTCATCTAGTTTTAGGTAGCCTTTGTGTGTATGAAAGGTTTGTCCAGCTTGAACTTTTATCATGTAAGTGCGACGAGCGTCAAGGTAGATTAGTACGTAGTCGCCGTCGTGGATTGTTTGGTTAGCCAAATTTGTTCCCTTGAAAAGTCAAAATGGGGTTGTACCATTTAAGCTTTGAAAAATATTGAAAGAAGAAAAGAGATGTTTATGGAACTGTCCAGGGCAGTTGGCTTAGCGCTGGTTGGATAATTTGCAACGCGAGGTTGGGGAACAAGCCGAAGATGAAGATGGCTGCGACGAGTATGAACACTGGAATGAGCAGATACTTGTTCTCTTTGATGCGTGTAGTGACGCCGTCTTTGGGTGCTTTGCCATACATTATGTTGACTAGTCGGAATATGTAAGCCGTCTGCAGTACGCTGGTTAAGACACCGATGACTGCCAACCAAGTTAAATTCACGCTGATAGCTGCAGTGAAGACGAGGTATTTAGCGATGAAACCGCCCAGTGGTGGAACACCTGCAAAGCTCAAACCAGCCAGTACAAGGGCTAAGCTTGACCAAGGCATTCTTTTGCCGACACCTGAAAAGTCGCTGAGTGTTTTGAACCCTTGACTGTTTATTATGCCAACAGCCATGAATGCTAGAGCAACTGTTAAGCTGCCGATGAGGAAGAAGTAGAGGTTTGCCTCTAAACCGAGTTCTGTAACGCTGGTAATGGCGACTAGGTTGTAGCCGACGTCTGCCACGCATATGTATGCTATTAACCGTTTTACGTTGTTTTGTAAGAGCGCGAATATGTTGCCGACAATCATTGACAGTGCTGCGAGGACCGCCATCATAAGTGTCCAGTCGAATACACCTCCAACGGATGGCGGCAGAATAATGAACAACAAGATTCTGATCAGTATGTAATAGCTACCTTGATCAACCAGTGCCGAGAGGAACGAAGCTGAGGGGGCGGGTGCAGCAGTGTAAGCGTCAGGCAACCAGAAGTGGAAGGGCACGATTGCAGCTTCAATTGCATAACCAGCTGCGACGAAGATGAAGGCGATTATGAGCAGGTTCATGTCTGCGCCTGTTATGGTGCCGATGGCTTCGCGGACTGCGATGTAGTTGAGGCTGCCAGTTAAGCCATAAACGATTGAAAGGCCCAAAAGCACGAATGCAGAAGCGATGATGACCATGACTAAGTATTTTAGGGTGGCGTTGAGACTGAAGGCGTTTTTGCGGTACAGCATTAGGAACGCTGCGGCGGCTGTGGCGGCTTCCCAGAATATGAAGAAAGTTAGCAAATCGCCTGAGAGCACTGCACCAACTAATGCACCTGTTAATACCAGCATGAGTGCCATGTAGCGGTCTGAGGGGCGATCTGCAGAGTTTACGAAGAACACAGTGTAAACCATTATTACTGCGGCTATGCCCACGATTATTATTGCCATGTAGAGTGCGATGGCGTCAATGAGGAACGATGTAGCGATTGCGGGGTTTGAGGTGCCGTCTAAGGTTAAGTTTAGCGGCTCAGGGTTAGCCACGCTGTAGTAGCTCAAGAAAAGGTTGGCAACGGTTATGCTTGCGATGGTCAAAACTGCGATGAACCACGCGGCGGTTAAGCCTGTTTTGTGGCTGCTTTTTCTTACTGCTTTAAAGATGGGAAGTGTCAGTAACCCTGCAACTATGAGTGTGAATATCGGCAATATTACGTCTATTATTGTGACCATTTTATGCCACCGCTCCGAATGTTACTGTTTGAATTAGTTGCACAAAGAATGTTGGGTAAATGCCGATCAAAACGACCAGCACCACCAAGATTGCCAAAGCCGCCTTCATGTAGTTCGGTATATCCGTAATCTTGTGTCCGTGTCCTTCTGTCACTGGCGCTTCGGGTTGGCTTTGGTTTGCGTGAGCATCGTGGGCAACTTGTACGGCTCCTTGTTCGTCTTTAGATTGCCCAAAGAAAACTTTGGAGATAAATCTCAAAGAATATGCTAATGAGAACACGGTTGCGATTAGCATCAACGCAGTGGGAATAATGTAGAAGCTGTCTATTTGTATGATTTGAAACGCACCCATGAAGATGAAGAATTCACTAATGAAACATGCCAATGGAGGCGCACCTGCTATGCTGAGGGCGGCAATCATGCCTGAGACAGCAGAGAAGGGCATTTTACCTGCTAAGCCGCCCATTTCGCGGATGTCTCTTTTCTCTGTTTGGTGCATGACGCCTCCTGCGGTGAGGAAGAAAAGCCCCTTGCTGGCTGCGTGCGTAATGATGTGCAGTACGGTGCCCACGATTGCGAGAGCGATTGGAGATGCTAATGCTACGGTGTTGCCGCTGGCTAATGCTGCGGGGAATAGGGATAAACCGAACATGGTGTAGCCCATGTGCGCGATGCTTGAGTACGCTATGACGCGTTTTATGTCGTTGGCAACCAACGAAAGAAGTGAGCCGAAGAATGCTGTGACTACGCCGATTATGGATAGCGCGTAGAGGAAGTAAGTTCCAAACGTGAGCCCAACTGAGGGGAAAACCATACCGAAAGATAAGCGTAAGATTGCGTATGCTCCTGCGCTGATGATGACACCGCTGAGGAGAGCGGACATCGGTGCGGGGGCTTCTGAGTGCGCGTCAGGGAGCCACATATGAACTGGAAACACGGCCATTTTTACTGCGAATCCGCCAGTTAAAGCGATTAGAATCCATTTTGCGACTTCCGAGTTAGCTGCCGTAGCCAAAATGCCTTGGGCGCTAAGCATGTCGGTTGTTCCTGTGAGCCAGTAAGTCGCACCGATACCCAACAAAACAAAAACTGCGCCTGCGTGCGTGAATATGAAGAGTTTAAGGGCGGATTTGTAGCTGTTGCGGTAGCCCCATTCGCCGACTATGAAGTATGCGGGGACAAGCATGAGTTCCCAGCAGAAGTAGAACAATATCATGTTACTGGTTAGAAAGACGCCGATTAAGCCGACGCTTAGCATGCAGAGCAGTGCGTAGTAGACGGGGAGGTTCTTTTTGCCCGACATGTAGTTGACTGAGTATATTGCAGCTACGAAGATGAGAACTAAGCTGATCATTGCTACTGAGACGCTGATGCCGTCCACGTAGAGGGTGAATTCAGTGCCGTTTAGTTGGGGTATCCAGGTGTAGGTTTCAGTGTAACTGTGGTCTGCGCCCTGAATGTAGGGGATAGTCATCGCTAAGAGAGCCATGTTGATTAGGGCGATTGCGGCAACTATGCCTGCGGCGGCTTTGGTGGATTTCTTTCCCGCTAAATATACAAAGGGAATGCTGATTGTTGGGATAGCGAATACAGATAGTAATAGAGGTAGCGACATTTTTAGAGTCCTCCGAAACCTACAGTTAACACAATTAACACCATAATCAAGATGAAACCAAGCACTGCCGCAGCGATATAGTTTCTAAACGAGTCCGACGGCCCCTTCTTGAGAACCATAGCATGTCCGGGTTCTGCTGCGTCACTGATGTCTGAACCCATTTTGTCAGGGATGCGTCCGAATAGGGCGTTTTCGAAGCGGGTAAGCGCTAAAGAGAAGCCGTTGATGCCTTTGGCGATGGCATAGTAGATGTCGTCTAGGAAATATGCGTGGTTTAGGATGAAGCTTATTGGGTTTTTGCCAGCTGCGATGTTGCGTATACCCATGAAGTTCTTGTAGTACGACGCGTAAGCCAAAAGGAATGTGGGCAAGAGAAGCAGCAAGAATATTGGTGTTTCAGCACTTGTGAATGCCCCCAGAACTGTGTGTTCAAGTTCAACATGCATGAAGGATGCGATGTATGGTTGTGCTACACCCCAAATGATGCAGAAAAACGCCAAAACCGCTGCTGGAACTAGCATGACTTTGGGTGCTTCATGAATGTGAATCTTTGAGATATACTCTGATGGTTTACCCATGAAGACCAAGCTGAACATGCGGACACAGTAGGCGAAGGTGATGGCTGTTGCGGCGAAGATGAGGATAGTTTGGATTAGGTCGCCTGCATCCATGACGCTTGTTAAGATTAAGCCTTTGCTGAAGAAAGCTGCAAACGGAGGCAATCCGCTTGTGGTAACAATCATGATAATCATTAAAGCGAATGTTAGGGGCATGGCTTTTTTGAGTCCACCCATCAATCGCATGTCTCTTGTACCCAACGCGTGGATGATGCCGCCAGCGAGTAGGAATCCGAGGCCTTCGAAGAAGGCGTGGCTGACCATGTGGAAGAGGCTTGCGAACCATCCTGTAGATAGGGCGACTTCGGTTGTGTGTGCCATAGCGGTGCCTAACCCAGCCATCATGAAGCCTATCTGGCTAACGGTGGAGTAGGCGAGGACTCCTTTGATGTCTGTTGTTACTAAACCAAGTGTTGCACCGATGAAAGCGGTTATAACGCCGATCCATGCGATGGTTGGGAACCAGTAAGGCTGTAACGCAACTATCAGCGCAGGTGCTGCTGCAAAGATGAGTATGAATCTTGAAAGCAAGTAGATACCTGCTTTGACCATTGTGGCAGCGTGCAGTAGGGCGCTGACTGATGTGGGAGCTTCCATTGCACTGTAGAGCCATGTGAAGAGTGGGAACTGCGCGGATTTTGCTACGGCGCCGCCTAAGACGAGAAAAGCGATTATAACCATTAGGTCGGTGTTGAAGGCGCCTGCTTGGATGTTTGAGATGATTTGGTGAAAGCTGAAAGTTTCAAACATGTAGAACAATATCGCGATTGCGGCGAGGAGCATGATGTCGCCGATGCGGGTCATTATGAAAACTTTGACACCTGAATGGATTGATTCGGGTTTTTTGTACCAGAAGCTAATCAGAGCGTAGCTGCATAAACCGACCATCTCCCAGAATATGAACATCTGGAGCATGTTATCGGAAATGACTAGGCCGATCATTGAGCCGATGAAGAGTAGCAAAAGGTAGTAGTATCGGGTTAGGCCTTCTTCGCCTTTCATGTAGCCCTGTGAGTACACAGTGATGATTATGGCAAAGAACGCTACGAGGCAAGTGAATAGGACGCTCAGTGAATCTATGTATACTCCTGCTTCGACGAAGCCTGAAATCCATGGGATGGTGTAGGTGATGGCTTCTCCTTCGCCTGACAAGACGCTGGGAACCAATGAGAACGCCAATACGCCAACTATGCCTGCGATGGCTATAACGAAGTAGTTACGGGCTTTTTCACTATACTTGGCGATGACTGGGACAAATAGGCTTGCGATGAGAGGGATAACCCAGACAAACCATGCTGAGAATTCTTCGAGCATCATTGAGCTTCAACCTCGCTTTCTTCTTTCTCGGCGTTCTCCTGCATTTCTGCAATTATCTTTGAAAGGTCACCTGTCCCGTAACGCTTCGAAACCAAGACAAGCAACGCCAAAATTACGGCGCTAACAGCGGTATCTACTGAAAAAGCTAAGATCAGGAGCGCTTCGCCTAAACCATGTGGAGAAGCAAGCATAACGAAGTTCAGGGTGGCCGCTGTAGCGATTAATTCGATTGAAATAAAGACCTTGAGTAGTTGACGATTAGTTAACAATCCATAGATGCCGATTGCCAGCATTATAAGAGCTAAGATTACGAAGTCCATCTACTTCTTCCTCCTCTCATAGAGCACTATAGCAATTCCCAGGGCAATCGTTAAAATCACAAGTGCCTGCAACAACACATCAAAACCGCGCAGATTCCAAAGGGCTTCTCCGAAGTCAACGTCTATGCCCAAGTTTTTTTCTGTTGAAACTGAAAGAAAAATAGCAGGCAAAGACAGAACGACACCTGCGCCGATTAAGCCTGCAGTTTTGGCGGGCGAAGCTTTTTTGATCTGTTTTTCACCCAGCATCTCACTTGAAAGGAACAGGATAGCTAAGGTGCCCACACCAACAGCAAACTGGAAAATTGCGGCAAATAATGAGCCACTTAAGGCATAGATTATTGCAGTAAAGAAGAAAATGCCTGACAAAGCAGCCACAGAGTAAACTACTTCGTCGAGAAAGAGGGCAAGTATAGCTGAAATAATCAAACCGATAGCTAAGATTTCGAAGATCATTGTGAGGCCCCCTTTTTGTATTCTGGCTTCATAACCAATGCACCCTTGTCGGTGGTTGCTAACTCGAAGAGGTCACTTTGTTTAATGGCTTCTCTGGGGCAGCTTTCAACGCATTGATAGCAGAAAACACATTTGTTCAAGTCGATTTGAGGACGCTTTTTACCATCTACCTCAACTATTTCTATAGCTTTTGCAGGGCAGTCTCTGACGCAGACACGGCAGTTTGAGCCACGCATGGCTTTGATGTCCACTCTGAAGTCTTCACCGCATCCGAAGTCGATAGCGTTGCAGGCTTTGATTTCATAGACCAGTTTACCTCTGCTTTCCGCAGGCAACGTTGGTCTCACAAACGGGTACTTTGTTGTTGCGGGTTTGGTGAATAAGTGAGATACCGCTCGCTTGAATATTGGAGATATCCGCGATTTTGACTTCTTCTTTTCTGCCATCTGTTTACACTCCAATTCCTAATGGATGATACACCCAAGTTACCAAAGCTACAGTTAACATCAGCGAAAGCAGTGCAGCAGGTAGGAGGATTTTCCAGTTGCCAGTTAAGACTTGGTCGATGCGTAAGCGGGCAACTACAGTGGTGATGTATTCGCTGATGATGACTACGAGTAGAAGTTTTAGTACGAACCACAGCGTGTAGAAGAACCAGTCTAACCCAAAGAACACTGGTCCATTGGATCCGCCTAAGAACAATATGACGACTAAGGCTGAGCCGAACACAACTTGAACGTCGCGTGTTAAGTGAAGGAACGCCAGTTTAGCACCTGTATATTCGGTTTCTAAGCCTCCGACGAGCTCGGATTCTGAGTGGGGTACGTCGAAGGGGTCACGCTCCAACTCAGCCTGAATTGTGATTATAAACAACACAAACGCCCACGGAGCCAACAAAACAAATGGGATAACTTGGCTCCCAGCTATCGTGGCAACGTTTAAGCTACCAGCAATAAACGCGGGTGCCAATGCAAGTATGTAAAGCGGAATGTCGTAACCCAAAAACTGGGTTAAGACTCTGGCTGACCCGATGGTGCCATAGGGGTTAGCTGAAGCCCAGCCAGCCATGAACAAAAGAAAGTTCGCGATTGTTGCGAAGGTTAGAATGATAATGAGGTCGCCGTCGAAGCCGCCTGTTGAGAGGACACTTGCACCGTCGATTGGTAAAAAGCACATGGCAAAAACCATGATGGCAAAAGCTAAAAGGGGAGAATAACGGAACACAATTTTTTTGGTGTCTCTTGGCTCAATGTCTTCCTTTGTGAGTAGTTTGATGAAGTCTGCGAGAGGTTGAAGTATACCGCCAGGGCCAGCTACCATTGGACCAACGCGGTTTTGTATGCGTGCTTCAAGTTTGCGTTCCACCCAATCGCAGAACAACGTCAAGAACAGGATGAAGGTGAAGCCTGGAAAAACCAGAATTCGGAAGATAAGCATTGGGTCAAGGACGAAATCCATGGGTATCACCTGTCAGTACATGAGAAGCAAGGATCCAAGCTCACAAAGTTGCTCGGAACATCAGCTATGCTCTCGCCTATAGCGGTTTTTAGGAATGACGGAATGTTCGCAAATGTTGGTGTACGGATTTTTACGCGCTCAGGCATGTCGGTACCGTTGCTCCTTACATAATAGAAGAGTTCCCCTCTTGGGGCTTCTAAACTGCAAACTGCTTCGCCAGCAGGTATTGAACGGGCTACGTCAACTTTGATTGGACCCGCAGGTAAGTGGTCAACTGCGTATTCAATGATGTTTATGCTTTCTTCAACTTCATCCATACGCACGTTCATTCTTGCCCAAACATCGCCGTCAGTGTAAACGATTTCCTTGAAGGGTATATCTTTGTAGGCTTCGTATGGCTGGTCTTTGCGGACATCCATGTCCACGCCTGAGCCTCTTGCAACTGGACCCACAACAGAGAGCTTTAGCGCGTCTTCTCTGCTTAATGTGCCGACGTCTTTCATGCGAAGCCGCAATGTGGGTTCTTCGAGGTAGATTTTTCGGTAGAAAGGTAGCTTTCCACGCAGGTCTGCGAGTACGGATTTGATTTTTGGGATTTGCTCACTTGTTATGTCTCTTCGGACGCCGCCAATGGTTATGAGCGAGCCGTACACGCGGTTGCCGCTGGTTAATTCGATGAGGTCCATGATTGGTTCTCGGTCTCGCCAGAAATACTGGAACACGGTTTCGTAGCCGATTTCTAAACCTGCGTGACCTAAAGTTAAGAGGTGACTGTGAAGACGGTTGAGTTCCATGGCGATGATTCTTAGATATTTTGCACGTTCTGGTACAGAGGGTTTTAAGATTTTTTCTACCGCGCCAACGAATCCGTATGCGTGAGCGGGGTTACAGATTCCGCAAACCCGTTCAACTAGATATATGTCTTGCAGGTAGGTTCTTGATTCGGTTGTTTTTTCGATGCCGCGGTGAACGTAGCCGATGCGGGGTTCAACCCTAGTAACGGTTTCTCCGTCGACGGTAACTGAGAATTTTTCGGGTTCCAAAAGCGCTGGGTGCTGGGGACCTATGATTATTTTGACTTGTCTGCCTTCAGCGGGTTTGTTAGCTTCACGTTCTGGAGTGGGAACCATCTTAACATCTGAAAGTTTTGTGTCTTTTCGTAGGGGGTAAACGCCGTCTGGCCAGTTTTCTGGGAGTACGAAGTGCCCGTTGAATTCGTTTCCTACGAAAACTACCCCCATGAGGTCGGTTACTTCGAGTTCGTGGAAGGTGGCGCCAGGGTGGATGTCGACTACACTTTTGATTTTTGGGTTCGCCCTTGGCACTTCTGCTTTGATTGTGAAGAATGATTTTGCGGTGTGAACATGGTAGTAAACACCCAAGTTTTCACCAAAATCCAATCCAGTAATGGATGTTATACCCGTCTTTTCGTCGACATCAATCATGGCTTTTAAGACATCATAATGTAAGCCGTTGTTTGCAACAAAAGAGGCTTCGCCATTTACTCCTTTTTGGATTTGGACCTTATCTCCGAATTTGGATTCAACTAAACTGATAAAATCTACATTGCTACTGGACAACTTGTTTTACCTCCTCAACTACTGGAGCAGACTCGGCTTTTGGGGCTTCAGCCTGCTTTTGTTTTTTCTGCTTAGGCGGGTTGATGGCGTTGAGCAACTTTACAACTCCGTCGATGATTGCCTCTGGACGCGGGGGACAACCCGGTATGTAAGCGGTAACTGGAATGACTTTGTCGACGCCGCCTACGACACTGTAATTTCCTTCAAAAACTCCACCGCTGCAGGCACATGCGCCGATTGCGACGACGAATTTAGGTTGCGGCATTTGATCATAAACGCGTTTAAGCCGTTCTGCACATTGCTGTGTGACAGCACCTGTAACGAGTAACACATCAGCGTGACGTGGGGAGGGTTCAAGTTTTATTCCGAAACGTTCCACGTCGTATTTCGGTGTAAGCAGAGCAACAATTTCTATATCGCAGCCGTTGCAGGCGCCAGAGTTAAAGTGAAGAACCCAAGGCGACTTTACACGGGCCCATGTTTTTGTGTCAGTCACTGGTCTTTACCTCCCTCTACTAGGACTACGCCAGCAGTCAGAAGTATGCTTAAATAGAGAATTAACAGCAAAGGATTTGCTGCTGAGAGGGCAAAAGCCGCATATGCTAACACCAGAACTGAGGCGTCGAAAATCACGAAGTAAATCAGGTACTTATAGAGTGAGACGTTAATTTTCAAACCCTGAAAGCAAACTTTTTCACCACAGGCATAGGCAGCTTGTTCGTTTTCACTTATGTTGGTTTTAGGCGCGGACTTTTTTCCTATGATATAGATTGCGAAAGTTGCGATAAAAATTAAAACAAATGCGACGAGCGCTTCAACAATCATGCTGTTTTCTCTCCGTTAAAGGTCTTACTCATCAAGTCTGCCTCAAGGGAAGAGCCAATTTGGCACTTGTTATACCCGAAAGCGTTTAAACTAATGTTATTAAGGGTTTCTGAAAAACAACTAGACAAATGAACAGCAGCGTCGGACATTGCTAATGGGTGAATTGACGAAGAATCGCCATGTTTCCACATGGTTCCTAGCATACTCTCTCCCATCCGCATCTGCTAATTGCTCTCCTATACTGCCCCGAGATTGTTCACTAAAAGCACTACACTTGCATTTAAATTTTGAGAAAACAAACAGTTAAAATTTCATGTTTTCTTCAAAGATTCAACGTCTAAATTAAATCATACAGCAAAATGTGCAGCGGTCTACACCGAGATTTCATCGCTTAACCCATTCTCAGGATAAGGAAAGAGATGTGCCTTTTCTATTGGGTAAGTGATTGTTACATCTTGACCAATGCTAACCCATTCTTCAGCTAAAGAAGGACGACTAATTACAAACCTATCACCGTTTATCAGCCTGACCTCATATCGGACCACTGTTCCCTCAAAGGTGGTTTTCTCGATTTTACCCTGCAACCCGTTCTCTACTTTTATGTGTCCGCTCTTCATTTCGCAAGTTTCAGGTCTGATAGCTAAAACAACGCGCTCATTTAGTTTTATATCTCGTTCGTTAATCGCGTTTATCTTTAAACCCTGCCTCAATTCGATGGAGGCTGTTTTTCCTTCTAAAGCTGTTATGTAACCCTCAACAAGGTTAGATTCACCGATGAAGAAAGCCACAAACAAACTGTTGGGATGCATATAGAGTTCTTTTGGAGTCCCAATCTGAATGATTTTTCCTTTCTTCATAACCGCGATTCGGTCGGAAATTGACATGGCTTCCGCTTGGTCATGAGTTACGTGAATGGCGGTTAATTTTAGGTCTTTTGCCATTCGGCGAATTTCGTACCGGATGTCGTTGCGGACTTTGGCATCGAGTTGCCCCAGAGGTTCATCCAACAGCAGAGTTTTTGCACCTGCAGCCAATGCACGTGCTACGGCTATGCGTTGCATCATGCCGCCGCTGAGTTCACTTGGGTAAGCATTCAACCTCTCGTTAAGCTTGACAAGTTCAAGCACTTCATGCCCTATTGTTTCTGCCTGCTTTGCATCATAGTTCTTAACTTTTGGACCGTAGAGAACATTGCTCCAAGCAGTCATGTGAGGAAAAAGGGCAAAAGTTTGAAAAACAAATCCGATATCGCGGTCTTCTGGAGGGTCTTTGTCGACTCTTCGGTTGCCGATATAGATTTCGCCACCGTCAGGGTCAATCAGTCCAGCTATAAGTCGAAGAAGAGTAGTCTTGCCGCACCCACTGGGGCCTAATAGCGAGAAGTATTCTTGGTCATGGATGGTTAAGCTGACGTGGTCTAAAGCGTAGATTTTTCCATATTTTTTAACGACGTTAACTACTTTTACTTCTGGCATAGTACTTTTTGTTCTCCTGTTGAGTTCGGTATGTTTTTGTTTGTAAGCATGCTAAAGCTTTTCCTTTCTGGTTAAAAGTCTCAAGACGAGCAGAACTAGGAAGCTAAACAGAATCAGCAGTCCACAAGCTAATCCCACAGTTAATGGTGTGACGCCTTCAATCGGCGCAATTGTTCCTCTTACTGAATTTACCCAGTTAACTATCAAAACAGGCGCAGTTTGCAACTTTGTAGCTACAGCTAAGGTAGCACCTGTTTCACTTACGCTTCGAGTTAAAACTATGATTGCGCCTGACAGAATTGAATACTTAGTTATGGGCCAAACAATGGTACGGAAAACCGTTAGGGGCTTTGCACCCAACGTTTTAGCGGCTTCTTCCATGTCCACGTTAATTCGTTCCATAGCAGCCGACATTGAACGGACGAAATAGGGATAAGTTATCGCTAAATGAGCAAAAACCAGCAGTAAAAACTCTGGAACCCCCGATAAATTTGACCAGAAAAACTTTAGTGAAACGCCCAATGCGATTGAGGGTACTATGATTGGGATGTTAATTAGGGTGTCAAGGATAGTGGATAACCATTTGCCGAATGTTTTACGTGAAATTAAGATAGCCATGGGCAAACCTAAAGCGATACCCAATACAGTTACTACAGCAGCTAAACCGTAAGACAACGTGAGACTTTGCCAGAAACTAGCCCAGATACCTGCACCCGTAAACGCTTCAACCAAAGTGTTCCCCGTTGCGATTGCTTGAAAAGCAGGCAAAGCCACAAACATCGAAGGAATCAACACGATAAATAGAAAAACCGCTAAAGCGATACTGTTTCGGGTCCATGCGCCAGTCTTGTAGCTGATTTTCTTCTCAAACGTAGGCAATCCGTGACCGAAGGGAAGCTTTAGTCTTTGCCCAACTACACGGATTAGTACAAAGATGATTAAGGATGCGACGATCAGTATGAGGCTTGCAAAAACGGTGGCGCCTTCATAGGTTCCTTGAGTAATAGCACCGCTTTTGAATTGATTACTTACTGTTTGCATAAAAACTGGTCCATTGAGAAAAACGCCTGCTGCAACTATGAAAGTGGCACCAGTTTCCGAAAGCGACCTTGCAAATGCTAAAGTGTAAGCTGCGATCAGTGAAGGCTTAATAATGGGGAACGTTACGGTCCGAGAAGCTGTTAGAGGGGGCGCGCCAAGGGTTCTGGATGCACGTTCATACTCCATCTTGTAATCAAGCATTGCACCGACAACGACGCGAACTACTACGGGAAAAGAAAACGTGAAATGCAGAACCATAACAAGGAGCCAACCGGGGGAAATAAACGGTTGTCCAAACAAGTCAGATATTCCGCCGCTTGAACTCCAGAACAAAAGAAGCGAATAACCCAAAGCAGCAGTAGGCACAACAAAAGGCAAATCAGCCAAAGTATCCAGAACAGTTAACCATCTTGATTTTCCGCGTGTGATAAGCCACGCTAGCGGAACCCCAGCCAACAGGTCAAGAGCTGCAACAACCAAACCGATGATAAATGAAGCTCCGATGGCGCCTAAAGCGGTGTTCATCAACTCAGGGTTGTCGGCGATTCTTTCTAGGGAGCCCACTTTGGTTAATATGCCAATAATTGGGGGGATTAAGATTAAGGCAAAAAAGATTATGACCGCGGAGAGGTAGAGCGTGTACTTTAGGGGCTTTTTGGAGGATAACCGATTAAGTGTGTTTGAGGCTTTGCTAAGCAAGGTGCCGCTCCTTTCGTTTACGCACTGTTTTGCTCTTAAAAAGACTCTTAATTGGGGGTTCCACTATATTAGTTGTTACATAGAAAGGGCGTCTTCATTCATAGTTTTGACTATTAATATATAGCCTCCATAAAACGAAAAACGCAACCAACTTCCAGAGACGATGCTTGTTCCATCAGTCTGTACCCACAGAGGCTTAAATACGGTTTTCCCGCTATGAGATATCATACTACTTCCACTGCAGGTAATGTCTAAAATGGCAGAATCAATAAGAGACATAATTTGTAAGGACTTAAGATTCGGTATAACAGTAGTTCACCCTAACCGCGCAACAAAAAACTGCCACATACGGAAACTACTAATCGAGTATTACCTAAACGACTTCACAACCCTTCTGGTTATCCCACGCTCATGCAGTCGATGCCCAAAAATGGATGATTGCACAGACGAGTTTATCCTCCAAATAATCGAAAAATCAACTCAAAGAAAAGAAGAAGACCACCACTTGGTTCTTTAAAAGTGGAGGGGGTATCCGAAGGTTAGGCTTGGATGCTGGCCTTTTTAGGCATATAGGGTTCAGCTTCTACTTCGGGCAACCTATCCTTTAGGCGGCTTTCGGCAGCGATTTCTGCCTCCTCAAGAATCTGCAACGCATCAGCACTCGCCATAACGGTGTTCACCTGCAAATCCTGGCTCTGATTGGTTGAACCAACGATATCAGATAGCAAGTTGCCGATGTTGCCGAGTTCTTGGCTTGCTTCAGGCATTATGCTACACATTTCCGAGCGGACATTGTTAAGCAAACTTTTTGCAGGACTCAACACAGCAACAACATCACCTAACTCGGAAACGGTGCTTAGGCGCATCGAAACACTTTGGAGAGCAAGCGAAGCATGAGAGAGCATCTTTTCAACTTTACGTATCTCAGAAAGCTCAGTCGCTAGGATGTTTGCCCGCGCTTGGTCTCTTTGCGCCATAGCTTTCACGATGCGGTTAAAAATCTCAGCGTCCCGATTCTGGAAACGCACAACCGCGGCGTCAAGCGATTTAGTTTGCGCATCAAGCCGCTGTGTAACCATTGTTATTTGTTCCTTTAAGTTAGTTGATGGCTGACCAACATTCTTTATCTTTGAAACCAAAGACTGATCGGCTGGTTCTTTAGGTTTCCATCTGTCTGTAAAGCGTCTAACCAAACATGTTCCCCAACACCCAACTTTCGGTTCAGTGATAAAAGACTGTTCGCAAAAATAAGTTAAACCACAACGCTACTGGATGAGGCATTTTTATATTTATCTATAAAACAGCAACATCTCTACTCCATGACTTTACACCAAAAACCATAACCCGCCATGGAAAATTGTATTTAAGCAAAAACAAAAATCCACCACTAAAATCCGGGCGTGGCTACTCTTTGTTGAACCATTTGAGGTACCACTTAAAATTCTCGCACGCATCATTTGACGGACAAGCCAAGCAGGGGAATTCTTTGCCCGCTTCGTCAACTAAATCAGCTATTTTCTTTTTTGCATCTTCATTTAGCCCCATTAACTCGATGCGCCGTTTGAATTCGCCACTCAACACTAAAACCCTATAGGGTAACAAGCAACGGCGAATAAAAAACTAACCGTGTCAAGGTTAAACGTGCATCATAGCCACTACAGTCGTGTGGGCTTCTTCGATTCCTGATACTTTTTCGTGAATCAACTCCACTGCCCGCGTAAGTTCCTCTTGATTTTTTGCTGATAGCGGCACAATCAAGTCGCAGGGTCCAAAAACTACATCCGCAGAAATCACGTTAGGGAACTTGAGCAACTCTTTTTGAACGCGCTCAGCTTCTTGTGGTTCAACGTTAAGAAACATAAACGCCGAAGGCGGCCGCGAATAGGCAGGGCCCTCAACCGCAACGATGTAGGTCTGGGATTTGGATAAGCATTTTTTGTCTCCGCCAATCATGCGAATCGACGTGGACCATTTTTTTACGAATTCCTTTAGGTTTTTTAGGTTATCTAACTTGATGAATATGTCTATTGGTCCATAGAGTAGGGATATGTTTCCTTTTGGGATGTCCATGGCTAAAAGTTTCTCGATAAGTTCGTTGTAGTGGCCTGCTTTGCAGGTTAAACCCATATACGCTCTCAGAAAGACACCAATATAATAACACTACTTGGACGTAAAAAACTATCGATAATAGAGAAACAAGGGAAAAACCCTTGTTGCATAAAAAATCGGTGTTTAAGAGGTTATGATGCCGATTTCTGGTTCGGGAGTGGCGATGCTGATTTTTCTACAAATCAAATTCAACGACTCCTCAGTAAAGTTTAGCATGCTTTGACCGTCACTGGTTAAACTGTAGACTTTACGTGGACGCTCAAAACTCATATTCCA
>JAOZHW010000022.1 GCA_026014685.1 Candidatus Bathyarchaeota archaeon | reverse complement strand
TTAAACGCGGCTATTGAGGCTGCTCGTGCTGGTGAAGCTGGCCGGGGATTCGCCGTCGTAGCCGACGCCGTTAAAGGCTTAGCGGGGCAGTCCAAGCAAGCTGCAGGCTCAGCAATCAACTTGGTCAAAAACATCAAAGAAGCAGGCGACCAAACTAGTAGGATTTCCAGTCAGTCGCAAGCAGGTGCCCAAGATGGTGCATCCGTAGTTTTGGGTGCAATTAAAGAATCTGAAGGTATCGCTGCGATAATGGAAAATATGACTAGAAAAGTAACCAGTCTCACTAACGGCGTAGAAAAAGGTCTTCAAGAAATCGTCTCAGTTACAAAGACCATTGAGGAAGTTGCAAGTATCGCTGAGGAAAGTTCATCTGCATCTGAAGAGGCATCCTCAGCTGTAGAAGAGCAAACTGCCTCAGCACAACAAATGGCTAACATAGCAAAAGACGTCACAAACGTGGCCTTGGAAGTTGAAAACTCAACCAAGATGGTTATGGAGAGCGCTGGAGAAGTGGCAAAAATCGCTGGCGAAGTTGACAACGACGCCGAGTCCGTTGGAAAAACGACTCTGGCAATCGAAGAACACGCAAAGAGTGCCGTTTCAAAGACAAGAACAGTCAGCGAAAGTGCCTTAGCGGTCGTAGCAGCAGCGCAGAAAACTAACGAGCAGATGGCGAAACTAATCCAGTCACGTCAAAACATCCTAAACGCGATATGCAAAAAATACAATATACATGCAGAATAGGTGAAAAAGATGGCGAAGACAACAAACGGGGATTTACAAATAGTTAACTTCACTGTAGACGATGTTAATTACGGTGTCCCAGTCGAGCAAGTCCGTGAAGTCAGGGACATGCAGCAAGTAACCCGTGTACCGGGAGCACCAGACTATGTAAATGGAGTTACAAACCTCAGAGGGCAAATCATAACTGTTGTCGATTTACGCAAACGACTTGGGCTAGCGGACGTGCACAATGGTAGTGAGAAAATCATGATCATTGACTTAGAAAAATCAGCTGTTGGCGTGGTCGTTGACGCTGTAACTGAGGTTACTACCATCAAAGAGGCGGATATTCAGAAAAATAATGAGATAACTTCTTCGTTGGGTGACTTCATAATCGGAGTTGGTAAACAAAACGACAAGTTGTCGCTGATTTTAGACATAGAGAAGATCGTGAAGAAAAAAGACAACTAATTATCCGACGATTCTTTGTGGTTACACAGAACGTGGACGTAAGGGCGCCTGAATCGTAGGCAGAAATCTTCGATTCAGACTACGCGCCAAGATTATTTTTTCTTTGATTTCGCTTTTTTTCTTGGCGCTTTTTCGGTGTCTGGTTCATCCCAGTAGCGGTCGAACTCCTCTGGAGTCATCAACTCCAAATTCCGCATTTGCTGGCTAAACGTATCCATCGCGCAGGGATTACTTAGATGGGCACGGTAGATTTCGATGAGTAAATCGACAGCCATAGATGTGGAAACTGGTTTTTTTGCGATGAGCGAAAGTTCCTCTGAAACCCTCACAACATCCTCGTAGACGCGCAGGGGCAAATTGAGAGTTTTTGGCATACTTGGCTATTTGCGCCTCAGCCTATTTAATGTTGCCAACCCACAAGGCTAAACAGACAGCATCTCAGCGACTTTGAGTAACCGCAAATCCAGCGGCTTAACCCCCCGCGCCGACTGCTCCAAATCCACAGCACCGACTACGCCGTTTTGGAGGCCGACTGCCAAGTTGCCCTTACCTTCACAGATCAAATCTACCGCTTTTTCTGCAAACAAACTTGCCAGGAGGCGACTGCGTGCGGTTGGGCTCCCTCCCCGCTGTGAGTAGCCCACTATGGAGAGGCGGACTTCGGAGGTGGTTTGCTGCTGTAGTTGGTGGGTGAGTTGGCTGGAGTCGCCGAACCCCTCGGCTGCGACTATTATGCCTGCACGTTTGCCTTTCTTGGAGTTTGTCTCCATGATTTTTATGACTTCGCAGGTGGAGAGGGGTTTTTCTGGGATGAGGATGACTTCTGCGCCGACACAGATGCCAACTTGCAGCGCGAGGAAACCGCGCTTGCGTCCCATGACTTCGACGATGAAAATGCGTTCGTGGCTTATGGCTGTGTCACGGATTTTGTCGATAGCCGCGACCGCGGTGTTTACAGCAGTGTCAAATCCAATGGTTTCATCCGTGCCATACACGTCGTTGTCTATGGTTGCAGGTATCCCGATCATTGGCACACCGCTACGCTTGCTAAGTTCCAAGGCGCCTCTAAAAGAGCCATCGCCGCCGATCACCACCAATGCGTCTACGCTGTTTTGGCTTAACGTCTGTGCGGCTACTTCTTGGCTTTGAGGCTGCTCAAACTCGGGGCACCGCAATGTGTGGAGTATAGTTCCGCCTGTTTGAATGATTCCCCCTACAGTGCGGGGGGTAAGTTTGCGGTAACAGTTACTCAGTAACCCATCCCAGCCCCGCTCGAAACCGAGAACTTGTACTTCGCGGCAGGCTGCGACACGGGTGACTGCACGGATTGCTGCATTCATGCCTGGTGCGTCGCCGCCTGATGTGACTATGCCGATTGTTTTGACCATAAATTTGTGCCTCTTTGAGTGCTATTTCACTCTTGCTTTGGAATTAAAATGTTTAGGATGATTTCACTGCGGCGTTAAATCCAAAACACATAAATCTTCTTTGTTTGTCTTTATGGGTTCACTATCGGGAGGTAGCTCAGCCTGGCAGAGCTCTCGAGCCCATCGGCACGTGCCGGCGGACGGAGAAGCTGTAGAGGTCTACCTATGGTGGGCTTCATTCTAGCCTGTCTAGGCCACAGATACCGAGCTGTCGCAGGTTCAAATCCTGCTCTCCCGACCACACGACATTAAACATTTTGTTTTAGTGATGGGTTATTGGGTTGCTGCAGTAAAAAGGGTCATTAAATTAGAATCGTAGGTTTAGAAATAAAAAAGAAAAGAAGAGAAGGGTTTACTGTTTCTTTTCGAGTTGCTTGCGTAACTCGTTGTAGGTTGCTTTGATGTCTTCGATTGAGCCTTCGTCTTCGATTGTGCTTGTGTCGCCGAGTGCTGCGCCTGTGAGGACTGCTTTTAGGAGTCTGCGCATGATTTTACCGCTACGTGTTTTGGGTAGTTTTGGCACGATTACGACTGCGTCTGGGGTTGCGATGGGGCCGATTGTGGTTCTGACGTGTTTTGTCAGTTCCGCTTGTAGCTCTGCTGAAGGAGTGAATCCACTGCGTAACACGACGAATGCTACTGGGACTTCGCCTTTAACTGCGTCTTCTTTGCCCATGACTGCTGCTTCACTGACTGCTGGGTGGCTGACGAGTGCGCTTTCGAGTTCGACAGTGCCGATTCTGTGTCCTGCAACCTTTAGGACTTCATCTGCTCTTCCAAGCAGCCAGAAGTATCCGTCTGGGTCTCGGATTGCGTAGTCGCCTACGTAGTAGATTCCTGGCCATTTACCAAAGTATGTTTGCTTGAAACGGTCGGGGTCTTTCCAGACTGTTTGAAGCATTCCAGGCCAAGGAGACTTTATCACTAGGTAGCCTTTGGTTCCTTGTGGTACTGGTTGTCCTTTTTCGTCGACTATGTCTGCATTAACTCCTGGCAAAGGTAACGTGGCTGAGCCTGGTTTAAGTGGTGTTAACTCGATGCCTGATGCTGGGCTGATCATGAAGCCGCCGGTTTCTGTTTGCCACCAAGTGTCGATGATTGGTAAGCGTTCTTTGCCGATTACACGGTAATACCATTTCCAAGCTTCAGGGTTTATGGCTTCACCTACTGAGCCGAGTTCGCGTAGTGTAGACAGGTCATGTTTGTTGACCCATTCTTCGCCGAATTTCATGAACATGCGAACGGCAGTTGGGGTACCATAGAGGATTGTGATGCCGTGGTTTTCAATCATGCTCCACCAGCGGTCTTGTGCGGGGTAGTCTGGGGTACCTTCGAAGAGGAATGCGGTTACTCCGTGGCTAAGTGGTGCATAAACGTTGTAGGTGTGTCCAGTGATCCAACCGATGTCTGCAACGCACCAATAGATGTCATCGTCTTTGGGATCAAAAGCCCACTTAAGAGTCCAGTATGCCCATGTCAGATAGCCGCCTGTGCCGTGCTGGACACCTTTTGGCTTGCCTGTGGTTCCTGAAGTGTATAGGATGAATAGTGGGTCTGTTGATTTCATGACTTCAGGTTCAACGTATGCGTTTGCTCCTGCTGCTGCAATTGCATCATGGTACCATACGTCGCGTCCTTCTTGCATTTGGATTGGTTGACCTGTGCGTTTGACGACGATGACTTTCTTTATGCCAGGCATGTTTGGCAGGGCTCGGTCTGCGGTGTCTTTGATTGCGACGGGCTTGCCTCTGCGGAATGATCCGTCGGCAGTGATTAGGACTGTTGCGCCGCAGTCGTTTACTCGGTCTGCGAGTGCCTCAGCGCTAAAGCCAGAAAAGACTACTGCGTGGACTCCACCGATGCGGACGGTTGCGAGTAACGCGATGGGTAATTCGGGAATTACTGGCAAGAACATTGCTATGCGGTCGCCTTTTTTGACGCCATAGTTTTGCAGTGCTTTTGCGAGTTTGTTTACTTCCCGGTATAATTGGTAGTAGGTGTATGTTTTTACTTCTCCCATTTCGCCTTCCCAGATGTAGGCAAGTTTGTTTTTGCGGCTGCCTTTGACGTGTCGGTCTAATGCGTTGTATGATATGTTGAGTTCTCCGTCTGGGAACCATTTGTAGAACGGCGGGTTTGAGTCATCCAGCACTTGTGTTGGTGCCTTAAACCAGTCGATTGCTTTGGCTTTTTCAGCCCAGAATTCACGGGGGTTCTTTATGGATTCTTCCCACATTTGTTTGCGGATTTCACCTGAAGAAAATTTGGCGATACTTGGAGAATATTTCTCATTAAAGGGTAGACTAGCGTCGGACATATTCTCATCCTATTGGCTTGCACAATATGCCTGACTGAATATAAGTTTTTTTAAAGCGTTGATGTAAAATTGAAAAAAGATTTTGGGTTTTTTTGATTTAGCAGGAAGATTGGGTTTTTACATTTGGATGGAGCAAAAATGGGTGTTTCAATATTTTGTGGGGCAAGTTTTTTCTGATGGAAATAAGTTTGTGATTAAAATGCTTTAACTGTTAATTTTTTTGAGACAAATTTCACTGTTTCCGCGAAAAAAATACAGTTACCGCAGTTTCATCCATTGCGTTTTGTGAAAAACGTTATAATTATGCAATAATCGAGAAAAAAGTGGGAAAAATTCTCTTTTACTTAACTGGGCATATAGGCAAAACTGTTTTTTGGTGCTCCTCATTGAGGATTTCTGCAAACGCAAGGTACACCGCACTAGCCCCACATATCACACCTTCAATTCCAGTGACAACATTAAACCACACAGGGTTCCCCATCAACTCTCGTGCAGTCAACATAAAGAACAACACGAACAAACTTCCAAACACAAATTGTATTGCACGATTCTTCTTTAATGTGCCAAAGAACATTGCCAACGTGAATAAACCCCACATAAAGAAGTAAGCCGCCATAGCAGTTTCTGAAGGTGTATTAAGTCCGCTTATGACGGTTATTTTAGGCAGAACAATAAGCGCTACAAGTGACCACCAAAACAAGCCGTATGAGCTGAAAGCGACCGTGCCAAAGGTGTTGCCTTTTTTGAATTCCATTATGCCGACTATGACTTGTGCCAATCCGCCGTATGCTAAGCCCATTGCGAGAATCATTGTGTCAAGCTTGAATAGGCCTGTATTGTGCAGGTTTAGAAGAACTGTGGTTAGACCAAAACCTAAAAGTCCAAGTGGTGCAGGGTTAGCTGACTTAATGCTCATGTTTTTTCCTCATTTTGCAATGTCTTGCTTAGTTTTTGAATAAATAATTATCTCTAGAATTTAAGATAGTCCACATTTGGCAATCATAACAATCCACTAAAACATTAATTCTGAAAAATTGAATACATTGATGAACGATTAAAAAATTTTTAATCAATGTGCAGAAATCATAAAGCGAAAGAGATTTAATTAAGAACAGTAAGAGTCTTGCGCTAAGTGAATTACATGGTTACCCCCAATAATTCAGGTCTTGAACAAAAAGTTATGAATCGTTGGGTCGTTGTTGTTGGCGGCATTCTGATACAACTTGCATTAGGCGCGATTTATGCATGGTCTGCATTTACGGGTCCTTTGCAAGGTTCAGCGGCTGCACCCAGCGAGTTTGGCTTTACTAAAACAGAAACCCAAGCTATTTTCAGTGTAGGTCTTCTGGTCTTTGCCATCTTTACTATAATCGGTGGTCGGCTGCAGATTAAGCAGGGTCCGATGAAAGTGGCTTTACTCGGAGGAGTCTTACTGGGTTTGGGTTACATCCTTGCCTCTTTTATGGGCGCGAGTTTTATCGGCAAATTAATCTTCATCGGTGTTCTGGCTGGTGCAGGTATCGGTCTTGCCTATGTAGTACCGATTGCGACGGCAGTGAAGTGGTTCCCTGACAAGAAAGGCTTGGTCAGTGGTCTTGCCGTTGCAGGTTTTGGCTTCGGCGCTTTCATATGGATTCTTTTAGCCAATCCACCTAGTGTTCTTGGCTTTAGCGGATTAATTAGCAAACAATCAGGTGCATACGCATACACAGTTGCAAACGTTGACTTCGCGTTCTTAGTTTACGGAATCGTCTTCTTAGTCCTTGTACTCATGGGCTCATTAACCATGAAAAATCCCCCAGCAGGCTGGAAGCCAAAAGGTTGGACTCCACCACAAGCAACCGCTGGTAAACCCTGCGTAACCTCACTTAAACCCAAACAAATGCTCAGATCAAGAAACTTCTACCTGTTATGGATGATGTTCCTTATCGGTGCACTTGCTGGCTTAATGGTTATCGGTAACGTACAAAACTTTGCAAAAAGCCCAACAGATGGATTCACTGCAAGCGGATTCACTTTAACCGAAGCAACGGACTTTGCAGTTATCGGTGCAGCTGTTTGTTTGCCGATTTTCAACGGTGCAGGACGAATTGCTTGGGGACAAATCTCTGACAGAATTGGTCGACGCAAAGCACTCATGGGCATGTTCGCGTTCCAAGCAGCAATGATGACTGTGTTCTTCTTCACTACATCAAACCCACTGCTATTCTACGTCGTTGCGGCATTGATAGGATTTAACTTCGGCGGCAACTTTGCATTGTTCCCCGCAAGCTGTGCAGACTCGTTCGGAGCAGAAAACCTCGCCATAAACTATGGTTTCCTCTTTACGTCTTACGGTATAGGCGGAATTGTTGGACCGATTTTGGCTGGTTTAGTGCAAGATGCAGGCATGAGTTTCCTCTACGCGTTTATTCCTGCAGCTGTGATGTGTGTGGTTGCAGTGGTGCTCGCGTTAGTTTATAAGGAACACAAATGCTGAATGGATCGAGTGTAAATACACTCACTTTTCTTTTTTTTTGTTTCATTTTAATGTACCTACAGTTTGCTTGTGACAACTTTGGTTGGGTGGCTTGCGGTTCGGGTTTGTTGCGGTTTTTTCTATATGTCACTATTTAAAGGCGGATACGATCCCCCTGCTGAAACTCGTAAACCACGCGACGTCTCTGCCGCTACCTCCCCTCCCTTATATAAAGAAAGATGGATTGCTAGGTTTTTGGATTCGGGGTCAGATTTCCCTTTCAGTATGCATACACGAATTCCAACAGAAATGATGAGCGAAAAAAGATATATGACAAGACACAATCCACTGTTGACAATCGGTCTGGTGAATCACTACGGCTCAACCCAACGCTGAAGAAAACAACAACGAAATGGTTGTAACCCCTTGGGAAGTTAAAGGTAAAGTCGATTATGAACGACTCATTAAAGAATTCGGAACCCAACCACTTACACCTGAACTCCTCGCCCGAATAGCAAAACACACCGACAAGTTGCACCTGCAGCTTGAACGAAAAATTTTCTTCAGCCACCGCGACCTCGACACCGTACTCAACCTCTACGATAAAGGCACCAAGTTTGTGCTCTACACAGGCAGAGGACCAAGCGGCCCTGTTCACATCGGGCATCTGGTTCCATGGATATTCACGCTTCACATGCAGCAGAAATTCAAAACCCGCCTCTACTTCCAAATCACCGACGACGAAAAATACCTCGTCAGCGACGATCGCGACCTAAAAGAAACTGAGAAGTGGAGCTACGAAAACGCCCTCGACCTCATCGCACTCGGCTTCAAACCCGAAGACACCTTCATAATCTACGACACAAAAGACATCGACCTCCTCTACGACATAACCCTCGAAGTTGCCAAACGCATCACCTACAGCACCGCACGCAGCAGCTTCGGTTTCCAAGACAGCACCAACATCGGTTGGGTGTATTGGCCTGCAATCCAAGCAGCGCCATGCTTTATCCACAAAAAGCTCACGGGCGAAAACGTGCCTGCGTTGATTCCAGCCGCCATCGACCAAGACCCATATTGGAGAGTCACCCGCGACGTAGCCCAAAAACTAGGCTACTATAAACCCGCCCAAATTCACTGCCGCTTCCTTCCCGGACTGGGTGCAGGAGGAAAAATGAGCGCTTCCATGCCTGAAACCAGCATATTCACAGTGGACCAGCCTGACGTGGTGAAAAAGAAGGTTTGGAACGCTTTCACAGGCGGTAAAGGCACCGCGGCAGAGCAGCGCAAAACGGGCGCTGACCCATCAATCTGCAGCATATACCAATACTACTTCTACCTGTTCGAAGAAGACTCTGCAAAGTTGGTTGAGCGGGAACGTAAATGCCGAGGCGGCGAAATGCTCTGTGGGGAGTGCAAAAAAGACATAGCGGAAAAACTCAACCGCTTCCTAGAAGAGCATCAGAAACGACGGGAGAAAGCAAAGGATACAATCGAGCAGTATCACATAAAACGCTGCTAACTTGTGAGCGGTTACTCCTAAAAACCTTGATTAACCACAAAAACCCACATTCTTTTTGAGTTTTGGTGTTTTTATGTCAGGTACGGTTTTAGTTAGAGATATTATGAGCAAACCTGTTAAGGTGGTTCGCGAAGACACAAATCTGCATGAAGTGATCGCGACGTTTAGCAGCTTTGACATAGACTCGATTGTTGTTGTGCAGGGTGAGCGTCCTATTGGGATAATAACGACAAAAGACGCGTTAACGCGGGGTTTTGAGCACGGGTTGCCTGTTAGCGCCATAAAAGCGGGAATGGTGGCCTCACGCCCTCTGATTACAATTGATGCTGAAGCAAGCGTGGAAGAAGCCGCAGAACTTATGCGCCGAAAAAAAGTCAAGCATTTACCAGTTGTTCGCAAAGAAAAACTTGTAGGTATCGTTTCGGACATGGACATCATTTTTGCTTTGCCCTCGATGTTGAATAGAATGGAGGAAGTCTGCCGACCAGAAAAACAGCCGACAACGCTTCAGCATTAACGGTCTTTTTAAGTGAAACTGCCTCATATGTGGTAAGAGTTAATCAATTTTTTTCGTTCTTGTGTGTGGGTTTAGTTTATGGCGCACTCCACCAGTTGTTTGGGGTTGCTTTTTGGTAGATAATTCGCAAATTTTTCACCATGTTCGCATTTCCTTACTTGTTCTTTTTCTACCCTTCGCTTGGGACTGGGCGATGACAAGCCTTTAAAGCATTCAGCTTTGGATTAGAAACTACACAAAGAAAATGTATTTCAAAATCTATGTGCACTTTTGCTTATTTACGGTTTTTTTACATTAAATCATTTTTAATATGATTTACAATATGGATAATTTTTTTTTAACTAATCAAAAAAACACACTTTACGGACCTACATCAAACGCCTATCTAATTTCTTAGTGGGGTCATTAATTCATTTTTATCCCTTTGTTGTTACTATCTTTGGCTAGTTATAGCTTTTAGCTCGCGCTATAGGGAATTTCAGCTAACAGCAATAATTCAAAGAACTCCTATTTGCAAAACCTCATAAGGGTACGCGTTCTTAGAGTGTAATTGGAGCCTATGAGACGGGTAGTTGCAGTCCTGGTCATTCTCCTTATCGTTCTGGGCGCCATAGCAGCAATCAGCCTTTACCTCGTAAAAGATAACGTGACGGTGTCAGGGAATGCATATGTTACTTATCTTCCTGGAACAATCATTCAAGAGATAGAATTTGTGGATACTCAAACAGGAGCATCGACTGCTTTTCAATTTCATCAAGCTTCGGGTGGTACCGATTACTATTCAGTCACCCTAAAGAATGGACATACCTACAACGTCTACATTAGTTTTTACCATATAATTCCGGAGGATTCGCAGACACACTTCACTACAACCTTTTATGTTAATGCAACGGATGGACAAACAGTGATAACCAAAGACTTTTGGTATCCTAACTACTCTTGAAAGGTAAGACTTGGATTTTCTGGTTTGGGCTGGATAGAGCTGCTGTTGACGTGTTGAGGTTAGTAGCCTTTTTAGGCTCTCAAACTACAAACATCATTTAAAAGGTGAAGTGTTGGCGCCGCCGAAAGGACTCGAACCTTTGACCTACTGATTAACAGTCAGTTGCACTACCGGGCTGTGCAACGGCGGCAAACCACGGTGCTTCTGTCACATTCAGTTCCACAAAAGTATTTAAGCCTAATCGTTGCTTGACGCTTTATTCTATCTCTCTAACCTTATGCTTCGCTATCGCCGAGAAGCCCTTATAGAACTCCTTCATTACGCGACTGTACCATTTACCCGTAAACGACCAATCTAGCAGGTTATCCACCCAGTAAAAGTCGTGTTCAGCGCATTGAATCAGCAGTTCTTTGTGGCGTTGACTTAGCTGTGTTTTGGTGAACCAGTCTTTATTGGTTAAGTGTCCCAGTGGAACAAAGAAGAGCGGTACGATTAGGCTGCGCATGCCTTTTAGGTCATCGACGAGGTCCATGGTTTTAGTTATGTCATCCTCGGTTTCGTCTGGTAACCCTACGATTAAGGTGCAGGCTGGAACGAGCTTGTTGTCATGTGCCAACCCCATACCTTCAACTACGACATCATGCCATTTGTCAGCGCTAAAGGGGTGCGCTTTGGCGGGCATAATCTTTTTCGCGATCTCAGATGAGCCCGTTTCTATCCCTATCTCTACGCCCCACCAGTTCTGCTTTTGCTGGATGATCTCTGAGATTTGCCCAAACACTTTAGGCGATGAAGCAATGGCAGCAAGTGAACAGTGGCTCCAACTTAGGCTTTCACAGCGTTTCATTACATTTTGGTGTAGTTTCAAAAGTTTTTCTGGATCAGGGGTGGTGTTTTTTGACCCGTAGAGCATGACGTCTTCGGCGTGAAGGCAAGCGCCATGAACCTTTCCTGAGTTCAAGTTCACGTTCAATTCACGTTCAACTTTTTCAAGCGGGTACCATCTGAGCGGACGCAGGGTTACGTTGCAAAATTGGCATCCCCGACAGCAACCTCTTCCAATTTCTAGTAAACCGTTGATCGAGGGCTTCTGGATGTCTGGAATTTCCTCTAAACTTGGTACCTCACCCACGCCCACTTCATAGTGACCAGGCAACTCTTGCCCTTCCAAGGCCGCTTTAAACAGTTTACCCACGACATTTTCCCCTTCCCCCTCCAAAACGCAATCAATCCCAAGGTATTTTGCTGCTTTTGCCCTATACTTGAACTGCCAAGCTCCAGGTCCACCGACGATAATTTTTAAGCCCCTCTTTTTTGCTTCTCTCACCTGCGGGCTAGTCAGCAGAGCCTGAAAATACTTGGCTAAGTACGGTTCTTTTTTGAAAAGTGCCGCTAGTGTTGTTGAAGCAGGTCCCAGCCCAAAGGGGTCCATGGCGTGTACCCCCAGAACTTTTGCATCTTTTAGGTATTTACCTAAATACTGTGGGCTTACCGTGTCAACATTAAACCCTTCCTTAATTAGTTGCGCTTCGGTTTTTCTTAGTCCGTACGGCGCTGTCCAGGGCTGGTGGCTGTTGGTCTCGATAGGTGGAAAGAAAAGGTAGCTAAAAAGCCACTCTGGAACAAAATTTGGCGGTGCGCATGTCCCGAACCCGAGAAACTCGTTATGATGGTAGTTACTCATTAAGGTTCGGTCAGCTGTTAAAAGGATGTCCGCCTTTTGTTTTTCCTCCATAAGCCCGCCTTCTCTGCTAGCTTTTTGGGTAAAATTGTGGAAGCCCTTAGAAAGATATAACTTTTGTCATAGTTTACGGTTGGCTGCTTGCTCGCGATTTGTGCTTTAAACACTTGCCTTCTTTCAAGATTTTAAGTAAATATGCCAACCGAGCCTCACAGAAACAGTTTCTATGTAAACCCTACAACCAAGAATTTGTACATTGAATATTCAAGTTTTGCCTGTTTACTAGAAAAATGTATATCAAGGTTGACGTAGAACTTACAGAGAACTAACTTTAGTGAAGGGGATTGCTTTGAAAACTATGGTAGAGTTTAGATGGCACGGTAGAGGCGGTCAAGGAGCTTGGACAGCCAGCGAACTTTTGGCTAGAACAGCCCTCGATGAAGGCAAATACATCCAATCATTCCCAGAGTTTGGGCCTGAACGGATGGGCGCGCCAGTAACTGCTTTCACACGAATCAGCACCGAACCAATCAGGCTGCACTGCGCAGTTTATGACCCAGATGTCGTGATAGTTTTAGATAACACTTTACTAAAAACGGTGCCAGTTACAGCTGGATTAAACCGTGAAGAAGACTGCATAATCATAAACTCAAACCAGGAACCAGCCGCGTTAAAAGAAACCTTGAAAGTTGTTAAGGGGAAAGTTTGGACGGTTCCTGCAACAGAAATCGCCCTCAAAATCTTGGGTGCTCCAATTACAAACACTGCCCTGCTAGGTGTCGTAGCCAAAGCAACTAACATCGTTACTTTAGACGGTATACAGAAAACCCTCAAAGGGCGCTTCCGCGCTGACTTGGCAGAGAAAAACTTTGCAGTTGTTCAAGAAGCATACAAAGAGGCAAAAGTCATATGAGTAGTAAAGAAAAAACATGGAAAGAAATCTCCATCGCAGGTGTTCCATCCAAATCCAGCATCGGATTTTTGACAGGCGACTGGAAAACCTACATGCCTGTACGTGATTTAGAAAAATGCACCCTCTGCCTAACATGTGTGATGCTCTGTCCTGAGGGCGCTATAGCTTTTCTTCCAGAGAAAAACAAAATCAAAATCGACTTAGGCTTCTGTAAAGGCTGTGGAATATGTGCAAACGAGTGCCCAACCAAAGCCATAACCATGAAGATGCCTGAGGAAGAGGAGGAGTAAACATTGACACAACAGATTAAGCAAGAAACTATGGCTATGAACGGTGACGAAGCAGTCGCTTACGCAGTTAAACAATGCGACGTCGACGTTGTGGCAGCTTACCCAATCACACCCCAAACAATCATAGTTGAAAAATTCAGTGAATACGTCGCAAACGGTGAAGTCCAAACCCAATACGTCTGCACTGAATCCGAGCACAGCGCCATGACCGCATGCCTAGCAGCGGGCGCAACTGGAGCTAGAACGTTCACCGCAAGCGCTTCAGCTGGCTTGGCTTTGATGCATGAAATGCTCTATGTAACCTCTGGGTCACGTGTGCCTGTGGTGATGGCAATTGCAAACCGTGCCCTCTCAGCACCGCTTAACATACACGGTGACCACTCAGACAGCATGGCTGAACGTGACAGCGGCTGGATTCAGCTTTACGCTGAAAACGCGCAGGAAGCATACGACTCTATCATTCAAGCCTTCAAGATCGGCGAAGACATAAACGTGTCGTTGCCTGTCATCGTTGGTATAGATGGCTTCACCCTAAGCCACACCCTTGAAAGAGTAGACACATTACCCGATGAAGTTTTAAGACAATTTGTCGGGCAACGCCAATACCCCCTCGTGGTGACTCATGAGGGCAAAACCGTACCGTTCAAACTTGACCCCGCCAACCCCATGACCATGGGGCCAAACGCGCTGCAAAACTACTACTTTGAATTTAAACGTCAACAAGAAGAAGGCATGAAAAACGCCTACAAAAAAATCCAAGACGTCAACTGCGAATACGCAAAACTCAGCGGCAGAAGCTACGGCAACGGTCTCATCGACCCCTACAAGCTCGACGATGCAGAAATCGCTATTGTTGTTCTCGGCTCAACTGCGGGCACCCTCAAAGTAATCGTGGATCAACTCCGCCAAGAAGGCATCAAAGCAGGAATTCTAAGAATCCGCGCATTCCGCCCCTTCCCAGTCGACGATATCAAAAACGCCCTTAAGAACGTAAAAGTTGTTGCAGTTATGGATAAATGTATGAGCCCCGGCGGTTTAGGTGCAGCAGTCTTTAGTGAAGTAAGAAACGCATTATATGACCAAAGCACAAGACCCATCGTTGTTAACTACATTTTTGGGTTAGGCGGCCGCGACTCAAGTCCACGTGACCTGCGCAAAGTCTTCGAAGACATCATAAAAATAGCCAGAACAGGGCAAGTTGAGAAGACAGTGAACTATTTAGGATTAAGGGAGTAAGGAGGAAAAGAAAATGACAACTCAAGAATGGAAATTCACCGCCAGAGACATCGCAACAAAACCTGACCTATTCATGTCCGGACATCGAGCCTGTGCAGGATGCGCACCCGTAACCGTGCTAAGATTAATCATGAAAGCCACACGCGGACCCACAATCGTAACCCAAGCAACAGGCTGCATGGAAATCGTCGGTTCCATCTACCCCTACACTTCATGGGCAGTACCCTGGCTTCACACTGCATTTGAAAACGCCGCTGCAAACGCTTCAGGCATCGAGGCAGCCATAAAAATCATGCGTAAAAAAGGCAAAATCAAAGACGAACATATAGATGTCATTGCATTGGCGGGTGACGGAGGAACAGTCGACATCGGTTTGCAAGCGCTTTCAGGTGCTATGGAACGCGGTCATGACTTACTCTTTGTCCTCTACGACAACGAAGGATACATGAACACCGGCATACAGCGGAGCAGTTCAACCCCGATTGGTGCCTCAACTACCACCAGCCCCGCTGGCACAGTCATCCCTGGCAAACTGGAGAAAAAGAAGCCAATCACAGAAATCATGTTAGCCCACGAAATTGAATACGTCGCCACCGCCACGCCCTACTACTGGAAAGACCTCATCACCAAAGTCCGAAAAGGCTTAGAAGTTGAAGGACCAGCATTCCTCCACGTCTTCGCACCCTGCCCCAGAGGCTGGAGAAGCGACCCAGCGAAATCCATGGAGTACTCAAAACTCTCAGTCGAAACCTGTGTGTTCCCCATTTGGGAGGCAGTAAACGGCAAACGGCAGCTATCCACACCCAGTAAAGTCATCTCGCTGGCCCCCCAGAAGAAGAAACCCGTCAAAGCTTACCTTGAAGGGCAAGGCAGATTCCGCCACCTCTTCACACCCCAGAATTCCCACATACTTTCAGAGATTCAACGCACTACGGATGAACGCTGGGAAAAACTACTCCAGAAATGCGCTTCAGGCGCAACCTAACCCTTCCCCTTTCTTTTAGTCCGTTTATAAAGCTAATTTCGGTATCTAATGGTTTTTCTTGCTCGTTGATAATCGGGTTTTGGGGCGTCTTGTGTCTGTTTTTCTTAACTACAGCTAGCATTGTGCAGTGAGAGGCGCGTTAAAGCTTCGATTTTTTTGGTTGTCGCCGTTGAAGAGAGAAACTTTGAGTGGACTCTTGTAGCAGTCGTCGCTGAACATGCCGATGATGCTTTGCTGTTTCTCGACAAACTCCAACCCCTTACTTGTGGGCACGTAGACTGCTTTGCCGTCAAGCTGGGTTTTCTGAAGCAGACCGTGTTTGGTTAAGAAGTTTATGTATTCGTTGAGTTGGCTGAAGCTGAGGTTGGCTTTGAACATGATGTGGGTTTTGCTGGTGCCGCTTTTAGCTATTGAGATGATTTCCATCATTATGATGAGTTTGTCTCGCCGTTTAGCTTTGTAGTCGATTATTTCTAACGTCATATATTTCCCAACTGCCACTCTCTTCTAGAGTATTCGTCTATACGCAAATATTACTACAGCAGTTATAAAGGGTGTTTCACACAACCCACTATATCGAAAACCGTAATATCCCCCAAAAACGCATCCAAAAGCTTCGTATTGCGTATTTAGGTTACTTTCACCATGGCTTTTGGGGGAATTAGAACTTTATTCTATGTAGCTTTAAATAGCTAAGACCTCAAATTGGCTACCAAAGACTAAGGTATCTTAATACAGAGAAAGGGAGAAAAAACACGTGCGAAAAATAACAAAATTTAAGCGTTCAATCAAAGCGATTTCACCAGTAATCTCAGTACTACTTTTGATAGCCATAGCCGTCGTAGCCGCCATAGTGGCGTACGCATGGGTAACAGGCTACATCGGTTTCCAAAGCGAAAAAGCTGGCAACAGCGTGCTAATTCAGAGTTTTACCTCTGATGGAAACTTAATTGTTTATGTCCAGAATAATGGGCAAGGAACAGTACACCTAAAGCATGACAGCAGTGTCTATGTACGATGTTTTAAAGACGATACTTCTAGTTGACGACAAAGATGCCCATTCTGGTCAGCTTGACCCAATCCCCATAGCGTTAGGTCAAACAGTTAAACTAACCATAGATTATCAACCGAAACCCAACGAAGACTTACGCATAAGAATCGTGACTATCGAAGGCACGTTTATGGAAAGCTCAGGGAAATCTGGCCAAACAGCAACACAGCAGGTTAGCGTATCCTTTGCAAAAGACCCAACTACTGCAACCTCAACCATAAATCCCTCATCTTCGCAATCATACTACGTGGGTTCAGTCATCAGTGTATCTGCACAATTAGCCTCAGACGAAATTCTAACCAGCTGGACCAGCTCAACTTCGTCACTACAAATTTACAGTGACCAAGCAACTTCAACACTGGTTAAAGTCAACGGAGCCGGCACAATCACAGCACACTTTGCAAAATCAAACCAGCCATACCTTGAATTCACCTCTGGTGCTTCTCAGGAAGTAACAGTAAACGAACTATCCAACCCAATAACCATTAAACGCCAGCAAGACAGCACAACTGGCCCGATCACTGTTACTTTGACTGCAAGCATAAGCACAGGCACCTTCCAAGATGCTCAAGGAAACCCAATATCAACAGTTAACATTGCTAATGCAGGTGGAACCGCAACCTTCTACTTCAAAGACTCCGTCCCAGGAACCAACACAATAACAGTCTCATCTCCAGGATACACCCCCGACCAAACACAGTTCACCATCAAGAGCAAAACTGCACCAACTCCAACAACATCCACAGGCCCCAATCCAACAACCTCAACCAGCCCCGACCCATCCACCTCCACAAGCCCCAACCCAACTCCAAACCAAGCAACAAACAAACTCACCTTCGTAGCAGGCGCACCACAAAACGTACAGATTAACACTCCATCCGAAAAAATAACGGTTCAAAGACAAGATTCAGCAGGCACCCCAATCACAACTGGCACCACATCTGTCACACTTACCGCTACAGCAGGAACATTCTACTCCAACGCAGAATGCACAAACGCGATTACTAACCCAGTTACAATTAGCTCAGGCGCCAGCACAACTGACTTCTACTACAAGTGTCCCACTTCAGGGCAACAGACCCTTACCGCATCAGCCACAAACTACCAAAGTGCTACTACAACATTTACGCTGTCAACTCAAGCACCCACCACATACACAGTCACATACACAGTTAACAACGTTGACTATGGAACTGTCAGTCCGTCTGGAACAATCTCAAACTATGCTTACGGACAACAAGTCACAATCACGGCAACACCAAAAACTGGGTACCAATTTGTAGATTGGACTCGTAGCGGTAATATAATCATCACAGATGAAACTTCCCAGCAAACAACAGCCACCATACAAGGCGACGGCACCATAACCGCCAACTTTAAAGCACAATCAACAGACAAACTAGTGTTCACAACTGGAACTAAACAGTACTTACAACTAAACCAAGTATCCAACGTCATCACAGTCCAACGTCAAACACAATCAGGTGCTGCAATAACCTCAGGCACAACTACCATACAGCTAGTTTCAACTTCTACAGGAGGAAAATTCTACTCCAACTCAGATGGCACAACTGAAATCACAACAGTAACAATCAATGCCGGCGCAAGCACAGCAACCTTCTACTACAAAGACACTGGCACTGGAACACCAATCTTGACTGCTTCAGCACAAAACTATGCAACAGCATCAACATACTTCAACGTAAACACACGTTGCACAGGCTTTGAAACCTATGGCTCAGTAACTTGGACTTACGGTTGGTCAGTTGGATCTCAACCACCGTGGTACCGCGGCGTTGGCGTTGGAGTTGACGGCACAGACTGCGCAAAATCAGACTCAAACAACTACTACAACGATAACGGAGATATACGTAACGGCACAAACGACGGACCATTCACATGCAACTCACTTAACGCTACATCCGCAAACACAATAACCATTACCTTCCAGTACAAACTAGAGAATACCGATGCAATATCTGACTTCGTGCTCGCCTATGCAAACGTTTCAAATCCAAACCTCTACGACACATACTTCAGCCACAGAACATTCACATACTTCGCTACATTGGGAACAACTCAAAACGACGGCCAATGGCATACGTATTCAGTGACATTCACCAGAGCAGCAAATCCATCGCTATTCACGTCGACCTTCTGGTTCCGATTCGAAAGCAACCTTGATACTCATCAAGGCAGCGGCCTAGTTGAAGCAGTATCTGTAGACAACGTTATCATATCGTTGTCTTAGAATACAAAACATCTCAACCTTTTTTCTTTTTTAACTTTTATATACTAAATTTAAACAATAATAACCAGTTGAATCCATATGAGAATTAACCGTTTATTCATCTTCGTAATTTTGTTTTCATCAATAATCTTGGCATCAGCAAATATGGTCTCAGCTCAAACAGTGTTACCTGGCGTGTCAAAAGGTGAAACGTTCGATTATTCATATATCTTAATCTGGACTACAACCGATCCCTCAGCAACCCCACCTACAGAGCTAGTAGAATATAACCGCACACAACTGATACAGTTCAAAATAACTGATGTATCCGGCTCAGTTCTGTCGGTAGATTTTGTAAGAAAATTCCAGAATGGTACTCAAACGACTCAATCAGGAACAATAAACATAGAAACCGGACAAATCACTCTACCATATGGCTTTCTGATAATCGGCTCTAACTTGGCAAAAAACCAACAAGTCTACCCGAATGGAGGACACCAAATCATAGCTGACACAATTAAACGCTCTTATCCAACTGGAGAAAGAGACACGAACCTGATTGGCGGCGAAGATACAACCACAAAAACCACCATATACTTTGACAAAATCAAAGGTATAGCTGTTGACTATACATATACTATTTACAGTTCATCCAATGGGCACGTTGTCAATTCAACTGAACGAATGGTTAATACTAATTCTGCTGTTTGGATTGCGGCGCCTCCCCCGCCGACTCCTGGCCCAACGAGCCAACGTACAGCTACGCCTACTCAATCTGCATTTCCAACGGTAAAGGCAACACCGATCTCAACCCCGCAGATCGACAACTTGATTCCGATTGTGGTGTTGGCTGTTGTAATTGTGATCGTTGCGGTAGCCGTCCTCTTACTGGTTAAGGGGCGAGGTCGTAGGCGGAAGTCGCGGGTGGACGAGGAATTCGCAGAGTACCTTAAACCAAAAAAACCTTAACTTTTTTTGTAAATGCTGGCAGCCGCGCTTGCTGCTCTGCCGCTACCTCCCCTCCCTTATATAAACAAAAGCAGAAAAATGATTTCAAAAAAACGTGGCTCTACTATTTTCTTGGCTTAACTACGCCGCTCTGCTTTAGCAACACAACGCTGTCCGCTGGCAGGTCGCGTTCCACCATAAAGTTCGCGCCAACCCACGTGTTTGCGCCAACCTTTACCCCGGGCATAAAGAGCGCTTTGATGCCTGTCTTTACATTGTCGCCTAGGATGGCGCCGAGTTTGCGTCTGCCCGTATCCACCACTTTACCCTTAACTAACATTTTAACGGGGGCATCGTCGAAACGTAGGTTTGCCATGATGGTGCCTGCACCGAGGTTACATTTCTCGCCTAAAATGCTATCGCCTACGTAGCTGAGGTGCCCGACGTGTGTGCCGTCCATTAGGATACTGTTTTTCACTTCGCAACCGTTGCCCACACGGGTTTTTTTGCCCAAACTGGTGCCGCTTCGGATGTAGCAGTTCGGTCCAACATCGGCTTCTTCATCGATAAACGCTGGGCCTTCTATGTATGCACCTGAACGTATCCGCGCAGACTCCGCCACCGATACAGGACCGATGAGGTGCGCGCCTTCCTCCACTTTGCCCAGCACCTTGTGTTCCATGCGTTTAAGTGCCCAGAGGTTTGCGTCCAGTAAATCCCAGGGCCGACCCACATCAAACCAGTCTTGCCTTGAAAGTTCGGCCGCTACTACTGTTTTCCCTTCTTCTGCTAGCATGGTTATGGCGTCGGTTAGTTCCCATTCGCCGCGGATTGAAGCTTTGGTTTGGCGGATTTTGTCGAATACTTCTTTGGAGAACGCGTAGACTCCTGCGTTTGCCAGGTTTGAGGGCGCTTTTTCAGCTGCGGGTTTCTCTATGATGCGTTTCACGTGTTTTTGCGGGGTTTGCTCGATGATTCCGTAATTTTCTGGTCTATCAACGGCTACAACGCCCATGACTGCGGCGGTTTTTCCCTTCTTAAACTTTGAGAGCACATCTTTCACGGCGTCTTGTCCAAAGAGCAAATCCCCATAGACCAAAACAAAATCACCATCCAAATAGGGCTCCGCTACGGACGCCGCGTTTCCTGTTCCCAAAATCTTGGGTTGCTTAACGTAAGTAATTTTTAGACCTAGTTCTGCGCCGTCGCCGAAGTAACTCTGTATTGCTTCACCCATATAGTGAGTCACTACGATGGCTTCGGTGATGCCTGCTTTTTTGACTGCTTCTAGGCAGAATTGCAGAATCGGTTTGCCACCTACCTTTAGAAGATGTTTGGGGCGGGTTGAAGTCAGGGGTTGGAGCCTTTCGCCTGCACCTGCCGCTAGCAGTACCGCTTTCATCGTGTCTGTGCCTCTATTAGTGCTGATGCTTTTTGGGTTATATCTTTTGCCGCCTTGTGGGTTGCGCCCTCGACTGTTAGACGGATAAGGGGTTCGGTTCCTGAAGCGCGGACGAGTAGCCAACCATCTTTGAGCGCTAGTCGCACCCCGTCTACAGTGGAGAAATCTGTGTAGCCTGGGAATGCTTCTTTTAGGATGTTGCCAAGTTTTTCAACGATACTGTATTTTGCTTCGTTTTTACAAACAAAATTCTCGCGCATAGTGATGTATTCGGGTGCTTCCTCGACGAATTCGGACACTGTTTTGTCCACCTCTTCAAGCGCTGAAAGAAACAGCGCCGCCGAAAGTGGACCGTCGGGGCAAAGATGCTGCTTGGGATGCACCCATGCGCCACAGGGTTCGCCGCCGAAAACCGCACCGTCGCGTTCGATGGCTTCGGAAACGTAAATGTCACCGACACGTGTGCGAGTAACTTTGCCGCCGTATTTCTCAGCCATAGTTTCTACACACATCGAAGCCTCTACGTTAGTCACTACGGTTCCGCCTCCATTCCGCTTCAATGCAAAAGCGCCATAGGCGGCTAACGAGCGGTCAAAGTTCACAAAGACGCCATTTTCATCTATGAAAGCCACCCGGTCTGCGTCACCGTCAAACGCGATACCGATGTCTGCTCCCAGCGCTTTAACGGTTTTGGAGAGGTCTTGGAGTGTTTCCGCGTTGGGTTCAGATTTTCTTGCAGGAAAGTGCCCGTCTGGCTGGGCATTTAATGCAGTGACTTTGCAGCCTAAGGATTTAAGCATAGTTGGTGCCAAGCTGAAGGCGGCGCCACATCCTGGGTCAACTATGACGCGCCACTGTTTTTTGAGTGAAACTGCTTTGTGCACCATATCCATGTAGGGTTGGGTGGCATCAATCGTCACTGTGTTGCCTAAAGCGCGCCAATCAGCAAACGCAAACTGGTTTTGTGAGATAATTTTTTCCACTGCCTCTTGGTCTGCGTCTGTGTATGACAATGCGTTGTTGTTGAAGACTTTTATGCCATTGTACTGCGGGGGGTTATGTGAAGCCGTCAACATGAAACCAACATCTGCCCCCAAAATTTTGGTGGCGTAGGCACAAACAGGGGTTGGAACCCGACCTAAAAGCAGGACTTCTGTGCCGCAAGACATTAAGCCAGCGACTAAAGCGGCTTCAATCATGTCCCCAGAAACGCGTGTGTCTTTGGCGACTACCGCTCGTTTGGCTTTTGCATGCATCGCTGATGCAGCGGCAACTTTACACGCTAAAAGGGGTGTTAAATCAATGTTTGCTAAGCCTCTGACGCCTGAACTTCCGAACAGCTTTGCCAATTAAATCCACCTTTCTTGGTTTTATATGGATGGTTAGTGCTTGAAGGCTATAAAAGAATTCGGCAGACTCTCCAGAACCTTGCGGGTTCGGTGATGCATTTAACCTATCATTTAGGGGGCATTTGAAACTATCATCAGGGCCTGACACATTCAGCTTTGGGTCTGTATGGGCGTTTGGTGGTTCTTTTGCGGTGGTGGTAGCTACATTCGTTGATGCGGGTTAGCATCCAGCTGGTTTCTTGGTAGATGCAGCCGCAGGGCAACTTGACCTCTCTTGACGACTCAGAAGTTTGTGTGCTCTTTTTTGCTTCAACCAAGTAGTATGCCCATTTCTTGTGGTTTGAGGAGAGTATTAAACTTGTTTGTTTAAAAAAATTAAAAAAGAAAGTGTTGTTTTACATGTTGGCTGCTACTGAAGATATGTCTGAGATGTCTACGCGGTAGTTGTTGTTGAAGTCCATGCTCATGTCAAAGTTGCCCCAACCCGGCATGCTGCCGTAGCATTTGCCGATGGCTTTTACGTCTGAGCGGACTACAGCGTTTGTTGATGCGTCGTCGCCCATCTTGAAGGGGTTAAACCACGAGCGAGTTATGGAGCGGTATACTGATCCTGAGAGTTGATCTACGCCGTCGATTTTGAGTGTAAATTTGTTGCCTGTGATTGTTAATTCTCCGTATGCTTGCATGGGTTCTGAATCTTGTTCTCTATGGACGCGGGTTACTGTGCCGTTTTCGTCGGTGGTGACTGTTGTTGTGGCTGTTACTTTAGCGTAGTTCCATGTTCCGCTCATGAAGTAGTTTCCATCTGATGAGGTGAAGGTTGTTACTGAAGCGTTTGGTAGTCTTGCAACGTAGAATACGTAGGTAAAGTTCTCTTTTGCGCGGGCGGAGTGGATTGCGCGGCTTGTGTTTTCTGTCCAGATGGCGCTAGCTGATATTGCTTCTTTAGAGTTAGAAGTGTTTTGGTGTATTGCGGTTCGGCTGACTACTTGAAGTTGACCACGGACATCGGTTGTTCCCCATTGTTCTATGTTGCCGTTTATTCGTATCCAGCTTGCTTGGGTTAACCTGTTGGATGCGTTATCTGTCAGTCCAGGTTTTGCGGCGGCTACGTCAACTGCGAAGGCTACGCTGCTTGATAGTAGGAGGCCTATTATTGCGAAGATTAGTGCGTTTTTTTTGTTCATGTTTTCACCTTTTTTCTTCAAAAACCTATTAAAACGTGATGATAAAAGCGTTTCTGACCATATTTTCAGATAATAAACCCAAAAATAGTTTATTTTAGTTTAAAAAGGTTCATTCAAGTCTAAAAAAATAAATGAAACTTTCCAGTTAAGTTATTTACTGCTAACTTACCTAAAACCTGTTCAGCTATCTTAAGAACAATGAACCTGTAGAACGGCTCAAAAAAGATTGCGGCGATGAGAAAGGCTTAAAGAATTACCCGCCAATAATGACGACGGAAAATACATGAGAAACCACCGCCTCGCAGCATGTACCGTAACCATCACCCTGCTTTTCACACTGCTTGCCCTGCAAACTGTTCATTGCCAAAACTACTTCGAATACACCGTGCACATACGTGAAGACGGTTCAGCTTTGTGGACTATAAGGCAGTTCTCAAACAGCGATGACCCCGTGGAAACGTGGGAGGGCTTTCAAAACAAGGTTTTTGACCTTGTCGAGTCAGCGCAAAACCTCACCCTTCGAACCATGAGCGTTGATGAGACGTCTTTACAGATAGACAGCACGCTCTCGTTTAATTCCAAAATTACCGTGTACTCATTTATCTGGGAAGGTTTCTGTGTAGTACAAGGCAGCGACTTGATTTTTGGTGACGTTTTTGGAGTTAACAACTTTTTTGGTAAACTTTTCGGCGATGCTTCAATGCAGGTAAGCTACCCAGAAGAGTATACCGTTAAATCTGTGTACCCGCCTCCGCTTGAGGGCCAAGGTGCAGGTCAGGTGATAAGGTGGCCAAGAACCCACGACTTAGCAGGCGAAGTAAATGTAGTTTTAACCTTGGGCAACGGTAACGTTTCTTTTGGGGGCTTTACTTTTGGGTGGAGTTTGATTGCGGTCTTTGTCTTAGTCTCGGCCAGCGTCTCGGTAGCAGGTGTTTACCTGTTTAAACGGCGAAAAGGCAACAGCAAACCCGAAAGAATCCATCCAGAAAAGCCATCAATCGAGTCAGAAGATGAAAAAGTTCTCAGGCTGCTTAGAAATTCTGGAGGTACCATGCGTCAATCTGAGGTTACTGAGCGTCTGGGTTTTTCGAAGGCAAAAACAAGCCAGTTGTTGTCGGCTTTGGAAAGCAGAGGGAGTCTGGCAAGGTATAAGAAGGGGCGAGATAAGATAGTGGTTCTTAAGGACCCTGTAGTGGAGAAAAAGTAATGATACCGATCAAGCAGGTTTCAGTAATCGTTTTGATGACTTTGTTAATAAGCATAGTTTCTGTTAACGTTTTGCAGGTTGAGTCAGCGCAGGGTGTAGCGGTAAAAGCCGAGGCCTCAGCTAGCCAACCAAAAGTAGGTGACATTCTAACGGTTACCCTAAAGCTCTCTAACGCCCAAGACATTTACGGTCTTGACGTTACCCTTGACTGGAACCCCTCAGTGCTAAAAGCCATAAACGTTACACCAATGCTCGGCGTAGAATCGCATCCTCAGGGGGTCCTCCATGAATCGTCCACCTACCCCATAGAAGTCGAAGATAACACCCTGACCAGTGGGCAGTACCATTTACTGGCAACTTCTACAGGTTCCTCCACTCCCTCGTTTAGCGGAAGCGGAATCATAGCAACAATCCAATTTAACGTGACAAGCATCGGCGACACCGGGTTATCCTTAGCGGCGGAACTTGCAAAACGTCCCTCAGGCGGGCAGGTCAGTTTGGTTACGCCCTCAACATCAGTAGACTCAGTAACCGTTGTTGTGCCTGAATTTCCCGCTGTAGCTTTGGTGGCGTTTCTGGCAATAGCTGCTGCAGGAACCGTATTAGCCGCGAGTAAACTACGCAGAAACATAAATTCAACCCCTGTCCGCTTCTAACCAGTCTCCTCCAAACTGTGGGGCGAATAAGTGTTGAATCTGTGAATTTAGTACAGATTCAGGTTAGAGTTGGATAAAGTATATAATCGCTGTTTTATACCTCCATGTTCACGCTGGTTGTAATGGATTCGACCAAACCGAAGTTAACTTGGAAGACACTGCTGTTTCCGCTAATTGGTTTAGTCGCGTTCTTTCTCTACATCTACCTCTTCGAAGTGGACATCTTATCAATCATAGAAACCGCTAAAACCACGAACTTGCTGATTTTCGCCGTAGCCATCGGATGCGGTTTTCTGGAAATTTTCTTCTTTGCAATCTCGTGGCACTCTCTAACTAGACATCTGAACATTAAAATGACCATAAAAAAAGCCTACCTCTACCTCTGGTACAGCATATACGTTGACATATTGGTACCTGCGGAATCAATAAGCGGTGAAGTGATCCGTACATACCTTCTTACCCGCGACAAATGTGGCTCGTTTGGAAAAGTCGTAGCTTCACTGTTTACCCATCGTCTCTTGGGGATGGCTATGAACGTGCTCATACTTGTTTTAGGTGTTGTTTTGTTGTCCATTGAAGCACAGGTTTCCACAGCAGTTTTAAACGTCATAATCGCAGTTGCAGTAGCAATTGCCTCCTTGACAATTATCTTGGCCGCCCTGTCGTCGAGCAAAAACCTAACCTTAAAAATCGTTAATTGGGTTTCAAAAATTGCCACGAAAATTTCTATGGGCAAATGGACACTGCTTAAACTAAAAACTCAAGCGACTGAAATCAGCGATAACTTCCATGATGCTATGGTTGAATTTCGCCAAAACAAAAAGCCCCTCTTAGAATCCCTGCTTTATCTTGGCGTAACCTGGTTTTTCAGTTTATGTGTTCCCTACCTTGTGTTTTGGTCACTTGGTTATCCTGTTTCTTGGAGCGTGATTTTGGTGACTGCCGCCATAGTTTTAGCCGTAAAATCAATCCCCGTGGGTATACCCTTTGAGGTGGGGCTCCCAGAAGCAACCATGACTACACTTTACTTTTCTATGGGCATACCCGCCGAACTTGCAGCCACCGCGACGATTTTGACGAGGCTAATTACGCTTTGGCTGCGATTTTTTGTCGGTTTCTCAGTTCAACAATACATCGAATTAAAGCCTGTGATTGCTCATGAGTGCTTAGACGGAAAAAACTAAAAACAAACTCAACCTAATAGTAGTTAAAGACTAATTATGGAAGTTAAAATCGAAACCGCGACAAACAAACTCCTCGACACACTCTACAAAATAGAGACACAGTGCTTTGAGGAGGAAGCGTTTTCTAAACGCCAGATAGCCTACTTGCTAACTGACTACAACACCATAGCATTAGCTGCCAAAGTAAGCTCTGATGTTGCAGGTTTCATAATCGCCCAAATAGAAACCGACCAAACAGAATACGGCCACATAATCACCCTAAACATTGCACCGAACCATCGCCACAAAGGCATCGCAGTCAGGCTGCTAAAAGAACTGGAAGCCCTCTTTAAGCAACGAGGAATACCTGAATGCAGGCTTGAAGTGCGAGAGGACAACCATGCCGCCATCAAACTCTACCATAAAATGGGCTATCAAACCATTTCTAAACTTGAACGCTACTACGGCAAAAAACATGGATTATACCTTAAAAAAGCGCTCTGAGAAAGCGCCTCAAATCAAGCCCCGTTTTTTAGCTGGCGAACAAACGTTTAAATGAATTGAAGCCGTAAAATTTGGTAGTGGGGAGAAATGGGAGAATCCCGTGGAAGGAAATCAAACGAGCAGACTCTTGTTCGAACCATCGTTGTTTTGATACGTAACACTACTTGGCGTTGCGGGAAACTCGAAAAATCCATTGTTAAGCACCTGCATAAGAAGCACGAAAACCTCGGCAAACCAGGCGTCTCTATAAAAGAAATTATGCTCAACCTGAACCTTAGCGGTGCAAAGAAAGACGAATGCCTCGACGCGTTGCGTAGACTGGAAAAAAGGAATATTGTGAAGATAACTCCACTTTAATTTCCTTTATTTTTTGAAAAAGCAAGTTTATTTTAGAAGCTCCTCTTCGCTTGGTGGCTGCTTAATCAAGCCATGCTTCATCAATAACTCGGTGGATGCTCTAACGTTCTTGATGATGGCTGAAGCACGCTCGTAGAGTTCCTGTCGGCTCGGTTTGATTCGTGCAACACCTTGCTCAATGGATTTGAGTGCGCAGGCGACTGCTTCTCTGGGGAAAACTTCCCACTCATCCATATGCGGCAAGATGTCTCTCTCAGTCATACCGCGCTCTTCGGCGTAATTAGCAAGCTCCGTAGCCGCGGCAACGCACATGTCATCAGTGACAGTTTTTGCTTTTACATCTAGTACTCCACGGAAAATCGCTGGGAACCCCATGCTGTTGTTAACTTGGTTTGGAAAGTCGCTGCGACCCGTAGCTACGACTTTTGCGCCTGCTTCTTCAGCTTCCCAAGGCCAAATCTCAGGAATCGGGTTAGCACACGCAAACACAATCGCATCAGAAGCCATGCTTTTCACCCATTCCTTCTTTATCGTGCCTGGACCAGGTTTTGAAGCCGCAACAACCGCGTCAACACCTTTGAAAGCTGCTGCGATGTCGCCTGTTCTGCCTTCTGCGTTGGTTTTTTGGGTTACATCGTATTTCCAAGGGTCTTCTTGTTCTGTAATGTCTGGTCTGCCTTTGTAGATGACGCCTTTTGTGTCAGCGAGTATTATGTTGCCTGGTTTTACGCCCCACTTCATGAGCACGTATGCAGTGCGTATGTTGGCGGCTCCTGAACCCACAAGAGTAATGAGGCTTTCTTTGGGTTTCTTGCCGACAAGTTTGAAGGCGTTCATTAAGCCTGCTAAGATGACGGTTGCGGTGCCCTGTTGGTCGTCATGCCAAACAGGAATGTTCATCTCGGCACGCGCTTTTTCGAGCACATGGAAGCATTTGGGTTTTTCGATGTCCTCTAAATTTATGCCACCAAAGGTAGGCTCAAGGGCCTTACAGATTTTCACAATTTCTTCAGGGTCTTTGGTTCGCAGGCAGATTGGGAAAGCATCGACGCCTCCGAGGTACTTGAACAGCAACGCTTTGCCCTCCATGACGGGCATGGCGCCCTCAGGGCCTATGTCGCCTAAACCTAAAACGCGGGTGCCGTCTGTGACAACTGCCACATAGTTCCATCGGTTAGTTAATTCAAAAGATTTGTCGGGGTCAGCTTGAATTTGTCTGCATGCAGCTGCAACCCCTGGGGTGTACCATATTGCGAAGTCATCCACGCTTCGGATGGCACATTTTGGGATAACCTGCATTTTTCCCTCGTAAAATCGGTGCATTGGGGGCGAGAGCTGGGCGGGTTTTTTGGCTTTCGCGAGCAATTCGTCCACTGTGGGCTTGTTTTTTTCGTTGGAAACCAAAGTAGTATTCTCCTATTGACGGCTACTCCGCGGAGGGTTTTAAGCGTTTCCGAGAAGCAGCATCATTTATGGATATCTATACGCAAAATAGCCTAAAACACAAATGTGTAAAAATAAACAAAAAAAGAAAAAATTCTTTTTCTAAACCATTGAAAGTTTAGTATCTTGGCCTGTAACCGCCGCCACCGCGACGATCGCCTCTATCGCGACCGCCACCGAAGCCGCCGCCACCACGTCGGTCTCTACCGCCGTAGCCGCCACCGCCGAATCCGCGTCCGCCGCCTCTTCCGCCTCTGAATGGTCTGCGTTCTTGCTCGTAGGTTTTGCTTGAAACGTTGTTTTCTGTATTTACTTCTGCTGCAAGCGGGGCTTGTGCGGGTTCAAGTTTTCCGTATTTGCCGATGTTTAGGCGTATGTTGCCTTTGAAGAGGGTTACATATCCGTTTTCAACACGTACGGTGTCTCCGTCGTTTACCTTCTCGATGTTGTCATCCCATAATGTTAGGTAGACTACACCTGTTTCGTCGCCGATGAGTGCATCGCTGACTTTGTGGGGTGAGCCGTCTCTGCCCATTGGGATTTCACGTATTTCAGTTTTGGATACTACCTTTGCCGTGACGTTAACAGCCTTAGATTGTGGGGTTAAGTCGCCGACTTTGGCTTCTACTGGTTCCTTTTTGTTTTCGAAAAAACCTTCTACAGCCAATTGATTTCAACACCTATTTTGTAGTCTGAGACACATGTTAGATTCTCTGAACACTTAAGTGTTTCGCTCAGAAGGTTTTTCGACTTCAACATCGAAGATATAAACACGCAGTGGTATTGTTAGGTTTAAGATGAAAAAACTGCAAATTACCGCCATAATTGTAGTTTTAACTGTGGTTGTGGTAGGTGCATCAGGCATTTTTCTTGGTAGTCATCTATCGCAAACCGAACCAACCCCCACACCCCATGCCACATCCACTCCAACGCCGTCGCCAATTCAAACTGCTACCCCTTTTCCCTCTACTTCAACTTCTCCAAACCCCTCAGCGACGCCCACAACAACACCCACCGGAGTGGCCCCAACATACACATACCAAATTATCAACACTTACCCGCATGATACCAACGCCTTTACACAAGGATTAGTTTTCCATCAGGGTGTCTTGTATGAAAGCACTGGCGGCTACGGAAATTCTTACTTGCGTCGTGTTGATATTTCAAGTGGCAACGTCTTGCAAGAGTTTAAACTGTCCAACGCGTTCTTCGGTGAAGGCTTAGCGTTAGTAAATAATTCGTTGATTCAGTTGACTTGGCTTGAGCACACTGGGTTTGTCTATGATAAAGAAACGTTCAGTTTAGTCGGGAACTTTAGCTATAACACAGAGGGATGGGGATTAACCTACGACGGCACAAAACTAATCATGAGCGACGGGTCATCCACCCTCTATTTCATGGACCCCACCACTTACGCCATAACAGGACAAATCACCGTTAAAGACGGCAACAAACCAGTAAACTACCTAAACGAACTTGAATACGTAAACGGCGACGTATACGCCAACATTTTTCTGGAACAAAAAATCGCCATATTCAATCCCCAAACTGGGCAAGTAAAAAGCTGGATAGACCTATCAGGAATACACCAATCCAGCGACTTAAATTCTGTTTTAAACGGAATAGCATACGACCAACAAAACGACCGCCTCTACATAACGGGCAAAAACTGGCCTAACCTCTACCAAATAAAAATCGTTCAAAAATAAATTTACTGTACTGCCATTGTGGGTGTCGCAGCAGAGACGCACTCTAACAAATTACCAATTCCACGGCTATTTTACTCTAAACTACTAGGGTCACTGTTCATTTAAGGTGAAATGATGTCTTTCGATAACGACCAATACAGAGAACTATTCATTGAAGAAGCCAAAGAGCACATAGACACAATCACAAAGTCAATGCTAATTCTAGAAAAGGAACCTGAAAATCAAGAGGTCGTTAACATGCTCTTCCGCTCAGCCCACACACTCAAGGGCTCCTCGGGCATGATGGGCTTTAAGGATTTTCAAGAACTCACCCACGCCATGGAAGACATATTCGACGACATGAGAAAAGGAAGCAAACCCTCCTCCAACCTAATCAGTTTGCTCTTAGAATGCGTCGATGCACTCACACAACGTCTTGACAACATCCAAAACCACGTCGAAGGCGAAATAAACTATGAAGATTACAAAGCCAAACTACATTCAATGAAGTCTGAATTAAGCGGCATTTCAAATCAACCCCCACCTCAAAAACCCCAAACACCACAACCCACCCCTCAGACAGAAAACAAACAGCAAGAAAAAGCAGAAATCAAACAAGAACCCGCTCAACCTGCACCTAATCAGGAAGAAAAATGCTATACAGTTAACCTCAAGTTTACCTCTGACTGCGGATTCAAAACCATACGCGCCGGTATGGTTCTTGACAAAATCAACGAAGTCGCCAAAGTCGTTAAATCTGTTCCAGAAAAAAATGACCTAGACGAGCAGAAGTTAAGTGATGGCTTTAAGCTGATGGTTACAAGTAAATTTGACGAAAAAACCATAGAGAACTGTGCAAAACAGGTGCTTGAAGTCGAAGAAGTCTCTGTTGCATTCTGCCCCGATAAAGCTGCAACCCTTAATGCAATGTCCACTCAGGCGCAGGTGCAGGCCACTTTGAAGCCTGAAAATAACTACAACGTTACCGTCGAAAACAAGGCTGTTACTAAGGTAGCCGTTGACACCCAAACAGCTCAAACGGTCCGGGTAAAATTCGATCAACTCGACAAACTGATGAACCTGGTTGGCGAATTAGTTATTAACAAAATTGCTCTTCTTCAGGTAACCGCAGACAACCACCACAGCGACGGATTAAAGCGAATCACCGAAAACATCGACCGCTTAACCGCTGACCTCCAAGACCTCGTTATGCAAGTTCGCATGGTCCCAGTAAGCCAAGTCTTCGACAGGTTCCCCCGATTAGTACGTGACCTCTCTCTTAAGGAGAAAAAGAAAATAGATTTGATCATGGAAGGCCGAGAGATTGAGGTTGACCGCTCAGTCCTCGACGAAATCGGCGAACCACTCATTCACTTGCTTAGGAACAGTGTTGACCACGGCATTGAGTTGCCAGAGGAAAGACAAGCAAACAACAAAAACGAAACAGGTCAAATCGTGCTTTCTGCACTGCGAAACGGCAACCAAGTCATCATAGAAGTCTACGACGACGGCGCAGGCATCGACCCCGAAAAGATCAAGATTTCAGCCGCCAAAAAAGGCGTCGCAACACAAGCGGAACTAGACAAGATGAGCAGGGAGCAACTCATAAACCTGATTTTCTTGCCTGGGTTCTCAACTGCCAAAGAGATAACTGAAACAAGCGGCAGAGGCGTAGGCATGGATGTGGTAAAAACAAAAATCCAAGCCTTAGGCGGCACCGTACATGTGGACAGCCAAGTTGGGAAAGGAACACGAACCACAATTAAACTGCCCATTACGCTGGCAATCATTCAAGCGATTTTGGTGACAGATACTAAAGAAACCTTCGCTATACCCACAAGCCAAGTTTCAGAAATCGTTCGGGTTAAAAAATCTGAAGTACAGAAACTAGGCAAAACGGAAGCCATAGTCGTGCGTGATCGTGTAATTCCGATGGTGCATCTTCACAGACTGCTCAACCTGCCTGAATCTGACGAAGAAGAACTTGAGGTGTTAATCATATATTTGGGTGACGAAAACAGCAAAATGGCGCTTGCAGTGGATTCAGTGCTTCGTCAACAGGATATACTGGTGAAATCGCTAAGCGATGCTTTGTCAGGTATCAAGGGCATCAGTGGCGCAACAATCTTAGGCGATGGGCAAGTGGTCCTCGTGTTGGATGTTAGCCAATTCGTTAAGCGTAACAGAAACGCTTAATCCCTTTCTTTTCTGATTTTTTGGTTTTTGTTTGCTTCTGCTCGTTTTTGGACATATTCCAGTATCGGAAGATTACCTTTATTGCTTGCTTTCTACAAAGTAGTATCCAGGGAGATGGGAGAAATGGAGCATAACGAAGTCAAATCAGAAAACGCCCGAAACGTCATCTTAAGCTACAACGACAAAATCTACTATGTAAACAGCGTTAACGTAGCCATGAAAGAGGGCGCAGATAAACTTAAAGCTATTTTTCACGCTAAAAGGGCAAGTGATAACGCTCAAGAAGACTTGGACATAGAGATAAACCAAAACACGTACGATATATTGATGGAGTATGCTAGGCTTGACAAACTGGATTTAATCATGGTTTTACAGATCGAAGGTACATCAGCAAAATATTGCCTGATGAGCGAGGAATGGCTCAAAAACCAGTTACCTGCCTGCACCAGTAAAGGCTACATCGTCTAAGTTTTAATTTTTACCATTTTTTTTACATATATTCTCAATCTATACTTTGTTTTCATAAGGGCTTATAACCACTTAAGCGATAGGCATACCTGTTTAGGTGAGTGATTTGGCGTTTAACAGTAGAAACAATGCACGTGACGAAATCCAAATGTTAACCTTCTCTCTTGACAACGTCCTATACGGCGTCAACGTAAGCCAAGTGCGTGAAGTCAAAAACTTTGAAGGCGTAACTCCAGTTCCATATGCACCACCATACGTCAGAGGAGTAACCAACCTTCGCGGAGAAGTAATCCCTGTAATAGATTTGCGAAAACGCTTCGGCATGACAGATTCCAAAAACGATAACACAAACATAATGATCATCGTACAAGACAAACACCCCGTTGGCATAATGGTTGACTCAGTAATGGAGGTTTTAACTCTACCAAAAACTGACATAGACTCCAACACTGACAGCTTAATCGTTGATAAATCTGAGGCCGTGCTCGGTGTTGCAAAACATGACAAAGACCTCATCATACTGCTTGACCTAATTCGTGTAGCAACAAAAGATGGCTTATCGATGGGTGAAGACCAAAAAGGTTTCCAGATAAAAACTGAAAAACAACAAACCGCCTAAATCGTGTCTGTGAACTCTGATGGGGCAAATTAAAGTCGTCGTCGTTGATGATTCGCTTCTAATGCAGAGGGTGCTCTGTGACCTTTTACAGTCAGACAAACAGATCGTTGTGGTCGGAACAGCCCGTGATGGCGAAGAGGCGCTGATAAAAGTTGCCAACCTAAAACCTGACGTTGTCACAATGGACATTGAAATGCCCAAAATGAACGGGTTAACCGCTGTTCGCAGAATTATGGAATCAAACCCCACCCCTGTTGTCATGATTAGTGCATTGACCCAGCGGGAAGCGTTGTTGACGCTTAAGGCGTTGGAGTTCGGAGCAGTAGATTACGTACCTAAACCTTCTGGCCAGATTTCGCTTAACATGGAATCTGTGCGGGAAGAATTGCTTTCTAAAGTTAAAACCGCTGCCTGCGCTAACCTTTCATCCACTAAAACAACGGTTCAAGAAGACTTACATGCACCCACCTCCATAGGTGACCACATAATTTCGATAGCGGCATCCACTGGTGGACCACCAGCTGTTACTAAGGTTTTAACTTCTCTACCTGCCGATAGCCCGCCAATTCTTATAGTTCAACACATGCCAAAAGGGGTAACAAAATTATTCGCTGAAGGCTTAAACGAACGCTGCAAATTTACAGTAAAAGAAGCCCAAGAAGGGGACCGGGTACAGGCAAGACTTGCGTTAATTGCGCCCGGTGGATTCCACATGGTTGTAACTAAAGAACATAGGATTCATCTTACTACTGACCCACCTGTGAATTATGTCCGTCCTGCAGCTGATGTTTTGATGCAGTCGATGGCAGAAGTTTACGGTGCAAAAAACGTCGGTGTCGTATTAACAGGTATGGGTTCGGATGGCGCGCGTGGGATAAAGGCAATCAAGGAACATGGAGGAATCACGATCGCCCAAGACCAAAAAACTAGCGTTGTCTACGGCATGCCAAACGTAGCCTACCAGACTGGCTGCGTAGATGTGGTTGCTCCTTTGGATAAGATTCCGCGTCAAATTCTTAAAGCTTGCAATTCTTTAATGCAGGTTCCCGCATAGATTTTTAATATGTATGCAATTTTCATAATTTACTTATAAGTAAAACACTAACTTGCTTACAATAACATTAGGTGGATGGTAATTCGTGACTGACGAGCAAAAAGAAAAACGAAGTTCTTCTGACCAAATAGAGAAGTTAATGAAAGAAAACCAAAGGTTAATCGAAAAAAACAAAGAATACCAAAAACAAATAATTGAATTATTACAAGATGCCATAGCAAGCGCAGAAAAAATTAGCGCAACCGCAGACGAAACCATCTGCAACTCCGCAAAAGCCGCCGATTTAGCATATCAAACTATGCAAGCAGCAACCAAAGTAGCACAATTAGCAACCGGAGCAACAGAAGTAGTGGGCAAAGCAACTGAGAGCGCCAAAAAAGTCTGCCAAGTTGCAGGAAAAGTTGCAAGCAGCGCAGAAGGCGCATCTAAATCCACCGCCAAAGTTGTACAGATGGGCAAAGAAGCAGCTAATGTTTCTAATCAGATGGCCATCGGCATGCAGCAGGTTAGCACTGCATCACAGCAGGTCTCTACAGGCGCCCAAAAACTTGCCGAACTCTCGCAAGACGCAGCTAGAAGCAGCGAATCCCTAAAGAAAGTCATGGACGAAGCAGGCATGATTGCAAGAGACGCAACAGCAGTCACTGAAGAAGCCCTCAAAAAGGCCAAGGAAGCCAACGAAAAGGGACAAAAAGGCCTCGTTGCAATTGAAAACATTAAGAGTAACATCGCTCGCGTTTCCGAAGCTGTTACTTCTATGGTTAGTTCTGTTGAGCAGGTGGGTCAGATGGCTAATTCGGTTTCTGATATTGCGGGTCAAACCAACATGTTGGCGCTTAACGCGGCTATTGAGGCTGCTCGTGCTGGTGAAGCTGGCCGCGGATTCGCCGTCGTAGCCGACGCAGTTAAAGGCTTAGCTGGCCAATCCAAAGAAGCCGCAGGCTCAGCAATCAACCTAGTCAAAGGCATCAAAGAAGCAGGTGCCCAAACAAGTAACATCACTCAGCAATCACAGGTCGGTGCTGCAGAAGGTGCAAACGTCGTCTTAGGCGCTATCAAAGAATCAGAGGGTATCTCCAAAATTATGGGTGAAATGACAAATAAAGTCAGCAACCTAACCAACGGTGTCGAACGCGGCCTAGATGCATTAAACACAGTAGTTAAGACCATTGAGGAAGTTGCAAGTATCGCTGAGGAAAGTTCCTCTGCATCTGAAGAGGCATCCTCTGCTGTAGAAGAGCAAACCGCAGCAGCACAACAAATGGCAAGCATCGCCAGAGACGTTTCAACTACCGCAGAGCAAGTCGAAGAAGTAACTAAAAACGTAGTTGTTGAAGCAAAAGAGATGGCAACCCTTGCTGAAGGCGTAGAGCAGGTCGCAGCAAAAATTGAGGAATCAGCAAACGAAATTCTCAACCAAACAGAAACCGTTGGCAGCAACATAACCACAGTGGTCAGCGAAGTCACAGCCATGGCAGAAGTTTCTGAAAAACTGAAAAATGAACTCAACGAAGTCATCGAGTACAGAAAGAAGAAACTTGCTGAATTTCTGGCAAGCACTGGCAACTAGCCAGTTACCCTTTTTATTCAACTAATTTTTTAAAAAAAACCTTTACACCCGCATTTTAACGACCACTGTGTGTAATTAAAGTGACGTACAAGCCTTTTCTTTGCGGCTAAACTATCAATGGTTTGATCAATATTGACTCAAGAAGTCGCGGCTAAGCAAGAACCAGTAGCAGTAACTGCAACAACCACTGAAAAGAAAAAGCAGCCCTCACTCCAAGAACTCGTCGACTCATTGAAAGGCACTGCAGATGATATTGGTCAAATAAGCGAGTTAAGTTCAGAAGAAAAAATTTTAGTCAGCCAATTTTTTTCCTCCCTGTTAAAATTAATGCAGCCTCTAACACCCTCCATCGCGGTTAGCCAGTTAGCACTTCCACCACAATTTAGCGACGTAACACAGGCACATCTTGACCCAACTGGGCATCTGGTTTTGCAGTATCCCGATGGCCATGTGGAACTTAAAGATTTAAGCCAAGAAAACTGCCGAGAACTCATGATGGCGGTAGTAGGGGATATAGTGCCCAAATTCAAGAACTTGACTGCTCAACAGAAAAAGAAGCTGGAAAACCGAATCAAACTACTCTCCAGCATCACCAAAGAGGTCCAAAAAAGCTCCGAGGCTCTCTCCGCTGCGCTCTCAGCCAGCAACAAATGAGTTTTCCCCCCAGTCAGCATCCTTAATTGATACCCTGCCTACACTTTACTTTGATGTTTGCCGTAAAAACGCTGCCCGAAGCAGACTACCCTTTTGCAGTAGACTTAGCTAACACCATGAATTGGAACATGGCAATCGAGGACTTCGAATTTATGGCTTCACTGGAACCAGACAGCTGCCTCCTTTTGCTTGACGACACAAAACAAGCAGGCATTGCAACCTGCATCAGTTACGGCAAAATAGGCTGGTTTGGCAACCTTATCGTAGAAGAATCCTACCGCAACAGAGGCGCAGGTACCGCGCTGGTAACTCACGCAATCAAACAGTTGTATGCAAAAGGTGTGGAAACAGTTGGATTGTATGCTTACAGGCACTTAGCGGGTTTCTACGAGAAGTTAGGGTTTAAAGTAGACAAAGACTTCGCAGTTTTAGAAGCAAAAGCTCTCCAAGCCATCAAGGCAGATATGTTGCCAAAAATTGGAGCACAACAACTTCTCGAAATCATAAGTTTTGATAGTGAATACTTCGGCGGAAACAGACACAAACTCCTCGAATCAATAATTTGCACAGAAAGCAACGCAAGCTTCTACATATCCAAAAACCACGGCGTTGTAGGATATGTTGCAGCAACGATTTATGAGTCAATGGCGTGGCTTGGGCCCTTAATTTGTGCCCCATCCAGATACGACATCGCATTACCGCTGATTAAAGCAGCGTTATCAGAAATGACTGGGCGAGACGTCTTTGCCGTACTCCCCAAAACCGAAGTAGAGTTGCTTGAGGCTTTTCGGGGGTTTGGATTTAGGGAAGCATTTTCTGTTTCAAGAATGTTTTTAGGCAAAGCACCTGCAAAAAATTGTATATACATGGCTGAATCATTAGAGCGAGGATAATTGATGGAAGATTACTGTAGATTTCTGCTTGAGGACTTCTTGAAGTCTTCTTTTTCAACTGTAAAAGTACTAGTTGAAGGCGCAGCCGCCGCTAAGGGTAAAACCCCAAATCGAAAAGTCACCCTCTTCCAGTATGTCAACGGCAAAAAGGTTTCTGTACCCTTTGAAGACGAACACTTCTACTTCCGAAGCTCCGTGGAATATACAAATCCACAGTTAACCGTCGAAGAAGTGCAAGGTATAATTGGAACTCGACTGCTTGAGACGTGTGCAAACTACTTTCTGGAGCGGGGGTTGCATGAGCCAAACATCGATGACATCTCTGCGCTTTCTGAAGCGTTAAAAAAGCCACCCCGCGGCTACATAGTGCCATTTCTGCTTAACACTGACGACGTGGAAGCTGACCGCTATTCTATGAATCCGCTTAAGAAGTCTATAGTGGAAAGCGGGCAAAGTGCGTTTCCCGCGATTAATGTCAGAACGGAACAACTAAAAATCGATGAGGACTACGTGAAAAAGTATGATGGTGCACTGATTTCTAAAAAGGAAACGGAACTCGTTGCTGAGAAATTAGATTGCTGCAATGGTTCCTACATTGATTTTGTAGATACTGTCAAATATGCTCAGATAGTTGAGTTATCAGCCTTCTTTGGAATGGACCTCTCTCTTTATACTCTACGTATGCCCCTTTCCACCTTGGCAGCGGAAAACAAAGACGGCTTGCTTCACTACATAATAAGCGAGAGCAATCGCGACTACACCTCGGTTGAGGCAGCTTATGCATGTATGGGGCGAAGCATGAACAAACGCACCACGCTTTTGACGGTGCCGCATTCAAAGAAGGGGTTTGGCTCCAAACGTGCCGCCAGAGGAAAATTGCATTTTGAAAACGAAAGATTCCACGACGCTACGGTAACATACAAGACAACTGCGCTCTACCCAAACGCCATTGACCCACAAGACGTCGCTGTGGCAGTTTGCGACGACAAGTTTACTGTGTCGGGAGAAAAATTCTCAGACTACAGCTACATTGAAACGCCGTCTTCGCCGCAGTTTTTCCTCTACTCGATGGGGTCGCCTGAGGATGCAACAATGTGGCATGGCGTGGGAGCGTTTGGTTCTTCTCAGCTTCTGCAAAGCTACGCAAACGCTCGTGTCGCGTGCAGAGAAGGCAGACTGCTTAAAGATTTAAACCAAAAATACCACCTTAACTTGAGAGTGCCATTACAGTTTAACCTCTCACCCGAAGGTTTATGGAGTCACCCCATCCATCGCAACATCGACGCCAGCATAGGCAGCGTGGCGGACTTGGCTGATTTGGCGCATCGAGGCATGAAACTGGAACACCTTGCAAAGTTCGGATAGGAGAAAAACATTTGCCTGGAATTGAGTACTTCATCTTCAGAATCCTTCGCAAACTCGGAAATTTCCCAATCAACCCCCTAAGTATCGGTAACTCTAAGACGATTTTTGCAGAGTACTTCAAAGACTTTGACAAAGTTCCTGCTGTCAGAGGGATTTTTGGAGAAAAAACAACCGAAGTCCTCAACAATCTTACCGTTGAATTTAGCTGGTTTAGCGGCTACATGTATGTTGATGGCGCAGATGGACATCTTGTGATAAGCAAAAGTTACCTAAACAGGGGCAACAAAACCGACATCTACCTTGATTTAATCCATGAATTGTGTCATGTGAAGCAGTTTATGGCCGGCAAAGAACTCTTCGATCCCCGCTACGAATACGTCGATAGACCCACAGAGATTGAAGCATACCGCTATACTGTACAGGAGGCCAAGCGCTTGGGGCTCAGTGAAGAAAGAATCCGCCACTACCTGCGAACCGAATGGATGAGCCAAGAGGACTTCGAACGGTTAGCAAAACATGTTGACGTTTAGGCTTCTAATGTTTCCCTATAGACATTAAGCATTCGTTGTGCACAGAGGTTCCAGGTGTAGTTTTCTGCGATAAACCTGCGGGCAGACAGCCCCATTCGTCCACGCAAAGCTTGATCCCCTAAAAGTTTCAGCAAAGCCTCCGCGAGGGCATCACTACCCCCTCGGTCAACAAGCAAACCTGTTTCTCCGTTAATTACTGCCTCGTTGACTCCTCCAATGTCAAAAGCAACTACTGGCTTGCCGCAAGATTGCGCTTCAAGCAAAACAATACCCTGTCCCTCCTGAATGGATGGCAAAACAAATACCTCTCCGCAGTTATAAAGCTCAGGCAGCACTTCTTCTTCCACTCGGCTTAGGAAAACAAAGTTCCCCAACAAGTTCGAGCTCTGAACCTTTTGTTGTAACTGTGTTTTTAACGGGCCGTCCCCAACAATCACAAATTTTAACTTCGGATGTATGCGAGAAACATTTTTGGCTGCTTCAACTAGAAAATGTAATCCCTTTCTGGGAATTAAGCTGCCTACAAAAAGTACACAGGGACCATCGCCTAAACCGAACCGCCGCCTCACATTAAGAGTGTCAGCTATGGGTTTGTATTTGTCTGTGTCTACGCCGTTTGGGATAATTCTTACCTTTGAGGCGTCAACACCGTAGTATTTCTGCAGTTTCTCCAGCGAATACTTGCTAATGGTAACAATCAAAGCGGCATCTTTTGCGGTTTCTTTTTCCAAACCTGCAAGGTAACGCATAAAGCGGTTAGCGATTTTTCCCCTCAAAGATCGATGCCCCTCCATTCGGGCTTGTTCATATTCGTCTGCGAGAACCCCATGAATGGTGTGGATGAAAGGTTTGGCGATGCCTAGTTGTTTTAGTTTTTTGGGAAAACCATAACCGCTGACTGCATGCGCTTCAAAGACGTCTGCGTCAATGGCATTTGCTTTCTTAACTAGACTTCTGTTAAAAGTCCAGTTGTCTATGGGAAAAACTATGTCCGTTGAGTGGCAAGGAACCAAATCTGCCCCGTTTAGGCGGGTTTTGTTTTTGAAGCCTGCTTTGGTCCCTGAATAAACGGTAATATCTGCCGTGTTTTGCAGTCGGTTAGCAGTTTCTATTATGCGTCGTTCTACTCCGCCATAGTAGAGGTGGGGGGGTTGAGTGTTAAAGACCGCTAACCGCAATTTCGTCATAACCGATACACTTGACAGGTTGCCGCTGTATGTTAAGTGCAGTTAAAATATAAGGTGTACCTTGCTATTGTATTATGTAATTGGTTTATGTTCTTTTAGAATCAATTATTATTGTGGTGTATTTGAGGTAACGGCAGTTTAGCGAGCATAAGGATAATATAGCCATCCCTAACTGATTTTGAACTGGAAGCGTGTCCCTATGAAAAGCAAAGTAAGCAGCCTCGGATACGTAAACAGAATACAAGAAAACATCCTTGCCATAAAAAAGAAAGAACTCGCTCCCCTCTACGAAGAACTCAAATCCGCTGACTGCGTGATCTGCGGAGGCTCCGGACGCTCACTCTACTCACTCAACGCAGCCATGAGCCAGATTGCACTGGCGACAGCAGGTTGGCGCAACAAAGTCGTCCTAACACCCGACGATCCAGGTTTTCCAGGTAAAAGCATGTACGACGCGGCACCTGACCTCGCACGTCGCTACAAAAAAACACTTCTGCTCATGAACTCAGGTAGCGGCTACAGCGAAGACCCCCTTGTCATGGCCCAAGACCTCGCTAAATACATAGAGGAAAAGAAATCCAAAAACTTCTCAATGGGCCTACTCACTTCATCCATGGAGTCACCTCTAGCGGAAATAACCAGAAAATACGGCCAGGTCGTTCAACTAAAAGGACGCGGCAAACTCAAACCAAGCTTTGAATACTCCGAAACAGGCATGATGGGCGACATCTTCGAGTTAGGTACCCTTGAATTACTCAACAGCATGATCGAAGCCATCTACCGCAACTTCGATGCAGACGAAATTCTACCGTTATGCGTTGAAGAGTTCGAAAAATTAGGAGATATGATTGACTCAAACGTCAATTCAGAAACCTACGTTAAACTCGTTGATCTGCTTGAACAACGCACTAACCTGTTCTTGGGGGGCAGAGGAACCGCTAACGAAATAGCCAAAATGACTGGCGTGCGACTTTTCCACATCAAAAGCTTCCTAGGTGACAACGTCTACATCACCCGCGGCGTAAACACGCCCCATCCACGCGCTGGTGACCTAGAAATACTGCTTTCTTACTCAGGTGAAACACGCCCAGTCCTCCTTTGGGCGGATGTGCTTAAGAAATTTGCAGGCACAGTCTTCGCGATCACCAGCGACAAAGATTCCTCGCTTGCCAAAAAAGCTGACCTAAAAATCATACTCCCCGAAGAGGCAAAACCCACTTTCCCCAGACGCTTCTACACCCGAGCCGCATACGTGCTTAGTCCGTTACCTGTAAAATTAGCTGAGCGCCTCGGCGAACGCGGCTTAAACTTGCCTGAATACATAATCAGCTGGTATCACAGCGTCACCCAGTAAGTATAGCTTAAATGCCGCCGAAGCAACCACTTAACAGCGAAGTAGCATGGACATACTGCAATCCATAACTTTAGGCCTGATTCAGGGCACAACCGAGTGGCTCCCCATAAGCAGCACAGGACACCTAAGAATCGCTGAATACTTTTTCGGTTTAACTGTCCCCTTACTTTTCGATGTACTATTGCACTTCGGCACACTTTTAGTTACTTTGATTTACTTCCGCGTCGCCATCAAAAATGTCCTAATTTCGCTTTGGCACAGAGACTTCCACTCTGAAGACGGCAAATTAATCTTACCTATAATCGTCGGTTCAGTTCCAACCGCATTAATGGCCGCTACAATCGGAGAACAACTAGACTCCTACTTTAGCACCTTGCTTTGGCTGGGGGTTTGGTTCATCATAACAGGCAGCGTCCTGTTCGCATCCAAATTCTCCACGGAACGCAAAGACACAATAACCTTACCCATGGCGCTTTTAGTTGGCGTCATGCAGGGTTTATCCATCATCCCAAGCGTCTCCCGAAGCGGCTTCACCATCGCAACTCTGCTTCTACTGGGCGTACGAAAAGAAATCGCCTTCAAATTCTCCTTCCTCCTCTCCATCCCTGCAGTAATCGGCGCCTTAGGCCTAACACTATACCAAGAACACGACGCGCTTACAGTTGCCGGAATCGGAAACCTCGAACTTGCAGTGGCCCTTGCTGTAACTGTGGCGATTAGTTTCTTGGCGCTTAAACTGCTTGAAAAATCTTTGGCAGCCAAAAAATTCTACCTGTTCTCAATATACTGCTTCATCGCGGGGGCAGTTATGTTCGTTTTAGCTGCATTAGGCTTTTAGCCACAAAGGTTTTCCTGAGAGAAATTCAGTTAAAAACACAGCAAAATCCGAGTTCTCCATGTAGAGCTTAAGCACTTGCTCATCGACTAGAACGCTATATTCCGTCTGAATAGCTTTTTGCACTATTTCCGCGACTCCAGCGCTTTTGCCGCCGTCAGCTAGTTTTTCCCTAAAGAGGGTTGAGGCGTCGGTGTATTTACGGGGAACCTCTACAACCCAGCGGGCATCCTCAATGTAGGGTCCAGAAATTACCTCTTTACTTTCAACGTATTTTGAAAGGAATTTTTCGCAGTCACTTGCACGCTCAAGCTGCGGACCAAGATGCCGCTTAACATTCGGCAAAACTAACTGTTCTAACTCGAAAACAAAGACACTGAGAGACTTTTCGTTGCTCCAAACCGTATCCCGCAGGACACAAAAACTGTAAGTTTCAAGAAGTTTGCGCAACGAACGTTTCGTGCGGTATAGTTGTCCCCATAACACGTCTGGAACTGCAGTTAACTCGCCGATTGTTAGGTAAAGATGTGCGGTGCCCTTGTTTTTGATGTGACTTTCGATAATGTTGGGTGGTTCGGCATGAATTGGTGGAGGATAGAAAAATTCTTCACTGGGCGCTTTTTGGTAGGCTCTTGCAGCGGCGATAAATTCGTAGAGCTTCTGGAGCTGCACAGGCGCAGCAACATTTCTGCCTTTATCCACAGGATCAACAATCACAAGCGGCTCAGGGAAAAGCAGGCAGAGGTCTCTTTCGCGGTCGCCATAGAAACCCTCGATGTCAACAACGATTCGCTTACTGTAACCTGTAAATGCCGCCACGGTCTCGGCGAATGAACCGTACTTCAAAATCAGCAGTTCACAGAGGTAACCGCTGAATCCACCCACTTTGATTTCTGCACCGTACACACCGATGCCCTGCATGAACCGTTTGAGCAGACGCACTTCGCCGAGCAGTTTCCTGTCCAAATGCCCCTTGATATAGTCGGTATGGTAGGGTGTGCGGTCGGTCGCGCTTTGCCACTCGCCGGGTTTGGAGTCGTAGCAGGGCACGATGTCTACGCGGTATCCCTCGACGAAAACTTCAAGGTATGGGTGCTCCGCGTAACGTTCCAGCTGTTCAGCGCTACCCGCTGCTTTTTTTGCTATCCGCAGCCCGATCTCGTCTAGAAATTGGCGGTCTATGGATGTGGGTAATCTGATGAATATGTCTATGTCGGGGTTTTCTGAGAGCCACGTGTCTTTAGCGACTGAACCCTCGACGCGCACGGTAGCGGTTATACCTTCCTCTTTACAGGCTGCAGCTATCTTTTTCTCTAATTCTTTGCTTACCGCCTCAACCTTTGCGCGTTCCTTGGGCTTAGGTGTAATTTTTTCAAGAATACGTGCGGTTAATTCATCATGGCTCATTGTTGTGGCCTTTTAGGGGCAGTACTCTTTAAGTGTAGAGTAAGCTGGCCCTTTAGGTGATAGCTGACTTCTTTTGAGGCGCAGACAGCTTGCGCGAATGTTACCAAAGTCATAGTGCTCTTGTCGCTGCACCAAATCAACCAATCGCTGCTTGTTTGCGCCACTTCGGACACGGGCGATGGTTAAGTGTGGAGTGAATCCGTTGGGGTCAGGTGCGAAACCTAAATCGTGGATTTGAGGTTCCAACTGCTCAAAGATGCTGGTGAGTTGCTGTGCGCCGTCAGTTATACCCGCCCAAACAACCCGTGGATAATTGATCGTTGGGAAAACCCCTAAACCTGTTAATTGAATGTTAAACGGTGTAAATTTGATATTTTTCATTGCCGCATAGACTTTCTCAACCATGTCTGGCGAGATGTCGCCTAGAAAACGCACGGTGATGTGAATGTTTTTTGGTTCTACAAGTTTAACGTCAGCGTTAGTCTGCATAATCATCTTCTGCGCTGCAGCGATTCTGTTCACAACACTGTCGTTTTCCAAATCGAAAGCTATGAAACTCCTAATTTTCTCAGACATACTTCATCTTCAGTACTCTAAAAAACATCACCCTACATAAATGCTTTTAGAAGCACAACTATAGGTTTTAGGGCTGATTTGGCTGCACAGCTTTCGGTTACTGACGGGGCGGCTTTTTCAATCAAAAAAGGTAGTTGTCCTCACTTGAAGCGAATTCCAATATCCATAAAAATTGGTTAAAGGCGGCATTTTGTTTTCAGTTTACAAAACCAGTTCACAATCGTCAAGAATGCTGGCGTTTGTTCTTTATATGGAAAAGCAGTTCTAAACAGCCATTCCTGAGGGTTAAGAGGTTTTTACGTTCTAAATGCATTTCTTTAGGGATAGCTAAACAATAATTAAACTTATTTATAAAAGCTTGGTCCTCTTCTAACTTGATTGACAATTTACTATTAATGCGTCTTTAGAGATCGTAATCACTATTTTATCAGCACTTAGTTTGTAGGAAAGACCTGCCTTAGGGAAAAGTAAATTTTAGGGACGTTTGTCGCTGATTTCTATTATTACTGGCTAGTTATAAGCTTTTGCAAGAATTCTCTAATCATCAGAACTCTGATGTGAGTGCTAAAAAGCTTATCATTTGACCTAAAATATTACAAAAATTAATAATAGCAACAAGCAAATAAGATTGTGTTGGCTATGAAAAGAAAAATTCGCTTGACATTAGCTTTGATTGGCGTTTTTGTATTTGCGTTAATAGTTGTTTTTTATTTTTTTGGGTCATCGGTTAATTATTTTCTTCAGCCCCGTATATACCAAAAAATCGATGGTCATTGGTACACAGTAATTGATTACCCCAAAAATAGCCAACTTGTTAACAGAACATTCACTACGGTTCAATGTCAGAATACTGGTCTATTTGATGCAACCTTTAGCATCGTTGTTAAATTAGAGGGAAACGCAACCTTTTCACGGGATGACTTTTACCCAACGGAGTTTGTGGATGCCCATACAGTCAAATTATCATACACTCTGCATAGTAAAGAGAGCAGGTCCACTGACCTATACTTTTCGATAGGTAGTCCTCCGAGATTTGACATCTTGATTGAGTCGCAATCGAACCAGCTTTTTTTGCGACTGATTGAATCTAACTGGGGCGGACAGAGCAGGTTCATGTACGGTGGTGATTTAGGTGAAAACAACGATACTTTGGTACCGCCTATGATTTCTTAAAAAAAGCTTTAGACGACCAAAAGGTGTTTCAGTATTCTATAATTATTCCTCTGAGATGGCTGTGAATTGTCAATAAAAGAAAAATAATTTTTACAGTCGGCGGCAACCCTTGTGGTTGCTCAGGTTTTTCTATAATTCAAACCAACCCAAATCACACACCCCCCACCGTTCTTTATCGTGTATTTTAGGCGTGCCCCCTCTGTGAGCCGTTTTAGCCTGAAGCGGTCCCTGCTCATGGAGCGGGGACGAGGACACGAAAGCGGGGCAGGCGCCCCCTTGAGGGGCAAAACGGCTCACCCGATAGGGCTTGCGGAGGGGTTGCACGCCGAAGACGCCAGGTCGTTTGGCGGTAGGGTTTGGGCGGTGTCGTGCGCGCCCGAAGGGCGCGCCTTATCTTGTTAACGTAGTTAGATACGAAACTTGAGATTAAGAAAAAATAAAATAGATTCAAATAACTTCTAAGCCTGACTGCTCAAGACAAAAATGAAAGAACAGCAACTGAGAACTAAGCTGAAAAAGCTAAGAATTTCTGGCGATGAGATAGGATAGGAAAGATAGGTTGGTGCCTATCTTTTGAGGGTGTTGGGGTTTATTTTTTGAGCGTTTTCTTTGAATTTAGCCATAAACTCTGAGTCTGCAAGTAATCTATCAGCTACTTGCGCAAGAACTTCGTCTGCTATCTTTACCTGCTCAGAACATGCTACCTGCCTAATCATGCTGCTCAAAGCCTTAAGCTCACCTCTAAGTTCTTGGAGTTCACGGTCTTTGGCTTCAAGCTGACGCCTAAAAACCTCATTCATACTGCTCAAACTGTTTAGTCCATCCATAACTTTCTTCAAATCGTTTCTGACTTGCAGACCGTTGATTGAGACATGCTCAAACACCCTACCATAGGCTTCTTTAATGGTTTGTTCGTCGTAGTCGTAGTGTCCTCTGGCGCCTTTTCTGCCATGCCCAAACATCAAATCCTTAAGCTCCTGCGGCGACACACCAGCCCTCAAAAGCGCAGAATTGTAAAAGCTCCTAAGCGCTTTTGTTTTGAAGTCTTTGGCTTTGTCTTCGCTAAACGTTTTTTGCGCTAACGACTTCATAGCCTCATTAATACTTCTAACCTCTAGTTGTTCTCCTTTGCCTTTGGTTTGGCTAACAAACAAAAACCCCTCTGTTGGGTTGCCTCGCTCTTGGAGCATAGCTTTTAGGTCATGCACAGCCTCATAACTAAAACAAGTAGCCTGAACCTCGTTTGTTTTCTCACGTGGCTTCTCGATAAAATAATGCTCCGTCTCAGCATTCTCATAAAGCCCCTTTAGCTCCTCAATCCGAAGATTGCTCACATCAACCTCAGAAAAACCGCTTTGCGCTAAAACAAGCAACAAAGCTCTGTCTCTTAGGTTAGCGTGTGCATACATCGCTTTAACGTCATCGCGTGTTATCTTTAAACGTTGAATTACTGCTTGTTGCTGTGTACTTTCCCAGTCACCGCGCTTTAGTGCTAAGGGTAGGCCGATTCTTGAAAAGAAAGAAGCCACAGCCGTTAACTCAGTCCTCACACTAAGAGGCTTTAGGTCACCTCGCTTCTCCAAGTACTCTTTGTAGGCTCTGAATTTGTCTTCAAAAAACTGTCTCTCTGAGAGGTCTTGAGAGGTTAAATCCCTCATGCGTTTACTTACCTGCATGGTTAAATCCATGCCTGTAAAGGTTATCCAGTTCTGGATTCTCTCAGTATAGTTCAGCTTAGTGCGCTCACTAAGACCTGACATCCATCGCTTAAAATAGGGGTCTTGAGTATAGGGTTTTGATTCTTTACTCATATTGTTCCATCCTTTGGTTTGTGTTTTCCCCTAAAAGCCTTACGTTTAAAACGCCAACCCGCTCCGCAAAGAGATAACGCTCAAAACAACTTTTCCTTATATAAGGGAGGGGAGGTAGACGCTGAGACGTCGCGTGCCTCCAGCGCCTTCGGACGGAACCGTATATGCTTCTGAGTGAATAGATTTGTCTGTCCGAAAAATTGTTTGCCGCAAGTTTTGTGTAAACTATTTAAATCAAAGATAAATAGTTGAATAGTAACTTCACATACAAGTCAGGAGAAATAAAAGTTGTCTGTAGCGCAAAGAAAATATTTTACAGAAGTGGCAGCGTTAGCAGATAAAACTGTTGCAGTTGTCACCACAAACGGAAAAGTCTTCAACGGCACACTCATCGGCATTAACCCCGACAACATGAGCCTCTGCTTAGCAGACGCCAAAGACGATCAAGGAAAACTGTGTCACCGCATATGCCTAAACGGCGCAGTAGTTGCACAAATCAGCAGCGCAGAAAAACCCTTCGACCTCAAAGCTTTAGCAGGCAGGTTGGAAAAAGTTTTCCCAACTATGGTTAAACTCTACGAGGATCAAGGCTTCATCTGGGTTATGGATAAAGTGAAACTGACCGAGAAAGGCATCGTGGAAGGCTCAGGACCAGCCGCGGACAGAGTGGGCAAAGTCTACGCTCAATTTATGAGTGAAGTCAAAGCCTAAATAAACCAGCGCAGTTGCTGCTCTTCCTTTTTCTTTTCTTCTGTAATACTTCGAATTATGCCAAACGATTCTAGCATCTTTTTTATTTCTTCTCCACTTGCTTCAAGCCCCGTTAAGTCGACGTTTAGGTTCAAGTATTTTCCCAGAGTAATCAGGGCGTAGCGTGCAGCGTTCACGTCAGGATTCAAACCCAATGTGTCGACAAGCAGTGAGAAACCTTTGAGGTCGCGCAGGCGCGCCAACCCAACTGTCAATCCTGCGATACCGAAAACGTGACCCACCATAACTTTTGTTCCTAAATCCAGTGCCTGCTGCATCGTCTCCAAATCTGTTGCGGTGCTGTAGATCGCGGGGATTGGTTGCACTTCTTCTTTTTTGAAGCCGCCGATAGAGATCACAAAGCGGCATCCCACCTCAATTGCTATGTCTAAGACTTTCCCCACTAACTCGTATTGGCCAACCGTTGTGAGTGCTTGAGTGTTGCCGTACCAGATTATGAGGTCGCGTCCGCCGTCTTCGCGTTTTGCGTAGTAGAGTTCGTTTATGGGTGAGAGTGCTCCGCCGTCTTCGGTTGTTATGGCGAAATCTTGGAATGATGAGGAAAAGACCTGTGCAAATTTTTTGGCTTTCAATTCTTTAATTAAGTGTAATGCGGCGATGTTTGCGACGAAGCCGATGCCGGGTAAGCCTTCGATTAAGATTGGGTCGTTGAGTTTTGGTTTCTCTATGATGTCGATTGAGCAGACCATGAAAGTGCACTTCTGAGGGTATTAGAGAAACATTGCGATATAAGGATGACTAATCACGGCACTTTCTTGTCTTGTTAGCCATCAAGGTTGGGTTTGGGTTTTCAAGTTTTTTTGCTTCCTGCCGAGACCGATAAATAACCCAAACTGACATGCCCGCGAAGAAACAGATGCTCAACAGCACCAGGATGTAGCCCAATTGCATTAACGTGAACCCCTCAAACAGCCAACCAATGCGTAGTTAGCCAAGCTCTACTATGCAGCACTTTGTTTATAACACTTGCAACTTTGAGCTCTGAATTCAAAATACTAGTCAACAACCCTTCGGATTTTCTGGAGCTAACCTTTTTTATAAGCGAGATACGCTTCAATTGTAGGTTTCAAGTCCTTGAGCATCTTTGAAATAAAAGAAAAAGACCTGCTTGGCAGAATCGGTAAACTAAAAACCAAAACCGCCACAGTGGAAACGCCCCTCCTCTTTCCAGTCATCAACCCCAGCAATCAACCCATACCTTGCAAACGGCTCAAGGAAACCTTCGGCTGCCAAGCATTAATCACTAACAGCTACATCATAAAAAAACGCTACAACAATGTGCCCGTCGAGCAGGGGCTGCATAAATTCCTCGACTACGACGGCGCAATCATGACCGATTCGGGAGCGTACCAGATCCTCGTCTACGGCGAAGTTGAAGTTACCCAAAAAGAAATCGTGGCCTATCAGGAGGGCATCGGAAGCGACATCGCCACAATCTTAGATATCCCCACCGGGTGGAAAGTTACCAAAGAACAAGCCGAAGTCACTGTAGCCGAAACACTGCGCAGAGCAAAAGACTTCTTTAAACTAAAAACTAGAGATGACATACTCTGGGTTGGACCTGTACAAGGCGGAAGACACCTCGACCTTGTCGCATCATCCGCAGTAGAAATGGGTAAACTGCCCTTCCCAATCCACGCCTTGGGCAGCCCAACAGAAGTCATGGAAAACTACCGCTACGATGTACTCGCGGATATGATTTTGACTTGCAGAAAAGGCATACCCATCGAGCGACCGCTACACCTCTTTGGCGCAGGACACCCATCCATGTTTGCGTTAGCAGTTTCGTTGGGCTGTGACCTCTTCGACTCTGCAGCTTATGCGCTTTATGCCCGTGAAGGTCGGTACATGACTGAAAACGGTACTTGGCGGCTTGACCAAATGGATTACTTCCCATGTAGCTGCCCAAGATGCATAAGCGAAACACCTGAGAGCTTACGCAAAAAACCAGCTAAAGAGCGCGAAGTTTTCTTAGCGGAACACAACTTGCATGTTTGCCTCGCTGAGCTCCGCCGCATAAAACAAGCTATCCGTGATGGCAGGCTCTGGGAACACACCGAGATGAGGCTCCACGCGCACCCCGCATTGCTCTCTGCCTTGAAACGTGTTCGGCATCATGAAGATTTTCTGCAAAGATATAGTCCAACTACAAAAAGCAGTGGCTTCTTTTACTTCAACTCGGTTGGGCTTGCAAGACCAGAAATCACACATTACCGCAAACACCTAAGAGAAAACTACACACCACCAAAAAACGCCAAGGTGCTTTTTCTTGTGCCTCAAACACGCAACAAGCCCTTTCACAAAGCGCCTGAATTCAAAAAAATTCGTCAGCTCTTCAGAAATTTGGGCGAAGAACTCGCATCACAAGTGCATGTTTGTGTTTATGCTGCGCCATTCGGCGTTATCCCCTTAGAACTGGATGAAATTTATCCGCTGTCTCAACACGAAACTGCGCTTCCGCTGAACTTAGAAACCGTCAAGTACGTTGCTGTGCAAGCGGCAGAATACATTAAGCGCAGCAATTACCGTGGAGTTGTTTTGCTGAATGACAAAAAACTCTGGAATGACACCGTTAAGAAAGCCTCTCAGCAAGCATGCGAAGAGCAGTTAGTGGTATTTGATTTTGTTGAGACCAATATGGAAAGTACCAAAAAAATGTTAGATCATTTGGCAAGCGCAATCCGCAAACAGTTGGTGTAAAAAAGGAAAAAGGGGAAATTAGGTTATCTGGGTAAGTTGAAGCCCAAGTTTTTTTCGACTGCTTTTACTTGTTCGGTTTGCGCGAAGTCTTTGAGTGCAGTTACGGCGGTTATTAGGGCGCAGTCTTTGCATTGGTCGCCGAGTTTTTTTTGGCAGCATAGGCGTGTGTAGAGGTTTTCGATGTGTTCTAGTGCGAGGGCGTATTCTTTTAGGTCGATTTTTACGGGTTGAAAGTTGTTTTCTAAGTCTTGTTCTAACATAGCTTCGCCTCTTTAGTTAAGTGTGATAATATATGCACTTTTCACACTATGATATATATAAGCTTTAAGAATGCTCCAAAGTGGGATTAATACTTATAACAGCTGAACTGTAGATATGTACAACATGCGCTCCCGCAAAGTCAAAATCAGCGTTTCACTCGACGCATCATTAGTCAGTTGGATAGACAAAAAAGTCGACGACTTCACATTCCAAAACCGCAGCGACGGACTAGAAAAAGCAATCTACAAACTAAAAACAGAAACCGAAAACCTAGAAAAACTAGAAAAAAACACCGCAGCCCAGCGCATATTCTCAAAATAACCCACAAAAACCGCTATCCAATTGTTTTCAAATAACTATTTTACACCCCATAGCATATACCATTCACCTCAGCCAATTATGGAGATGAAACAATCCCAACTTTATGCGCTGACCTCCACCTACACACCGTTTATTCACCAGATTCCCTAGTTCAACCAAAGACCCTAGTCGACATGCTCGCTGCACATAGCTACATTAAAGTCGCAGCAATCACCGATCACGACAGCACAAGAGGCTGCAAAGCAGCAATAGAGTTGGCCTCCGCATACCCAGATGTACTCATCATCCCAGGCGTGGAAATAAGCACAGTCCAAGGTGACATGCTGGTTTTGGGCACCGACGAATTACCCCCAAAACCCTGGACCCCGCAAGCGGTTGTGGACTACGCTAAAGCCATTGACGCCGTAACAATAGTTGCCCATCCCTTTCGGATGTACGGTATGGGTGAACAGGCGAAAAACTTCAAAGTGGATGCCATCGAAGTGCTCAATGGTGGTTCAAGCAAAGAAGCTAATGCTCAGGCTAAAGAATTCGCTAAAGCATTGAAATTACCCGGCACAGCTGGCACAGACGCGCATCAGGTGTCGGAGTTGTTCAGTGTTTATACGCAGATAGATTCCGCTTTTAGTGTCGATTCAGTTTTAGCTGCCATAAAAAAAGGTGCGGTGTCAGCGCATACCGCCAGAGGAACGGTTCCACTCTAAGTCCACTGAACCATAAAATAGGCTTGATAGTGTGCTTGTAGCAAATTAAAACAAGCCTACTTTTTATGGGCGGTAACCGCTTAGAGTAGTTAATGCTAAAGCAGCCGCTGTGATGTCTGCAGTTGTACCTGGATTGTAGTCGTTACCCGCTTTACGCAACTTTTCATCGAAAGCAATCAGTTTTTCTTTGCCTTGGGGGTTTTCTACACCGCCTAAATCCAAAATTTCTTTCGCCCCAACCGAGACGTCTTTGGCTTTTTCTAAACCTACCTTGCGCGAGATGAAAGTGTCGGGATGTTCAGAGAGAACTTTTAGGAATGTGTTTACGATTGCGCTGTTTAGGTCTTTATGTTCTAGTTCGTTTATCAGGTATGGATAGGCTAAATCGAAAGTTATTGGGAAATTGTTTATCCATTCGCTGCATATGTCGTCGTAGCTTGAGGCAATCTTGAAAACCTCATAGAGCGTAATGTTTTCGTTGATTAAGCGGGTTTTGCTATTTTTGTCTTTAACGTTTAAGTCAGGTGCCCCGTTGAGTCCGCTGGGTTTAGCGATGTCTATGGCTTCATAGACTTCAACCGCATCCTGTGCAGTGGACGCCTTAATCACCAAATCCATATTCCTGCGAAGAACCGAAAAATCGAAGTTAAATTTGCTGTCTGTAGGAGTCATTCCAGCAGCAACTGCCAAAGGGGCAAACAACATGATTGTTCCCAGCAACGTGTTTCCCCCATGTTGCCATTGGTCTATGTCGGCAATGCCCCATTTGATGAGGTCGCCTAAACCTGCATCTGCAAGGCTACGTTTTTTATCCGCAATCTCGATACCGCGTGATGCAGCTTCTTGGAAAGATGGGCCAGCAGCGATAGAAGAGGCCAAGAAATGTTCGCATCTGGTGCCTTCAAAATCGACGACTAAGTTGACGTTGCCGGGTTTGTCGGCGCTGACTTCAAGCACTATGGCGAGTTGTAGGCAGCGGCTGATGTGTTGGGCTTTTTTTTGGTTGCTGCTCGTTTTGTTGCACCGTTCTATTAGGGTTCCAAAAAAGCCTTATTAACGTTATGTAAAAAAATACAAACAAATGAAGCCAGATACTAAAGGCGAACAGTTAGTGATGAAAGCCCGCGAAGGAGACCTAATCAGAACCAAAAGCAACGTTGTTTTCGACGTTAAAGGCACAGTTCACCCAAAAGATAGGATAGTGGCGTTTCCCAGATTCATTCCCTCACCCACAGGTACACGCAGAGGTAACAACATCACTTACGGTAAAGTCTACAGTTTAGACGAAAGATTCGCCTACCTAAAAGAGCACCACCCAGACCTCATAGTTTACGACCCAGTTTTCGGCGAAACCCTCTGCGAAGTCCCAACAGACCAAATCGCCCAGCTCTATCAACCTACCGAAAAGCTTGCCCAACTACGGGAAAGCAATCGTAGTCCGCTGGAAGAAAAAGCATACCAATTAGCATTAAGGCTCAAAGAAAAAGCCGACATACCCTGGAATGCGATCGGCATATCTGGCTCCATAATGGCGGGATTAACAACAACCACTTCAGACATCGACCCCTTGGTTTACGGCATAGAAAACAGCCAAAAAGCCTACAAAGCCTTACAGCAACTCCGCAACACAGAAAACTCGAGATTCAAAGCATACACAGAAACGGAACTGAAAACACTCTATGACTTCCGTAATAAAGACACACACATGAGCTTCCAGGATTTTCAGGCTGTTGAGAATCGGAAGGCATTTCAGGGCATGTTCATGGGCACAGACTACTTTATTCGATTTCTAAAAGACTGGAACGAAACCCCTGAAAAATATGGCGATGTATACTTCAAGAACGCAGGCTACTGCAAAATCACAGCAACTGTGCAAGACAACACGGATGCACTTTTTACTCCCTGTAGCTACCAAATCGGCAACGTAGAAGTTCTTGAAGGCCCTAAACTCGCACCCATTTCTGAGGTTGTATCCTTCCGAGGCAGATTCTGTATGCAGGCCAACGTGGGAGAGCGGATTGAAGTTCAGGGCAAAACCGAATTAGTCACTGAAAAGAAAAACGGCAAAACACACTATCGCATGATTCTTGGCAATAAACCCCAAGATTACATGATACTTAAACACTAATGAAACTCCGCACACCGTGCAAACCCAAACAACCCCCTCCCATTGTTGCCCCAAAATCTCGCATTCCCATAAAAAGAAAGAATTGTGTTGCTGTTTTTGTTGGTTTTTCCACAATCCATTTAACTTCCCAAACGAATTCCTAACCAACATGTCCGCCTCCGAGTCCCCAAACCCTGCAAAGCCGCAAAGTTCATCGAAGCGTATCCTAAAGATCGCTGTTCAAATCGTCGTGATGGTGGCTATTTTTGCAGCACTGTTTTGGTACATCGGGGTTGATTCGCTCTACAATGCACTACTCAACATTAAGGTTGAGTATTTGGCGCTTGCATTTCTGATGTATTTTGGAATTAACCTGTTTTTTACTATTCGACTGCAACGGGTTTTGGCCAAAAGCGGCGTAAAAACAACCTTTGGCAGAACCCTCCTTGCTCAATATGCAGGTATGCTTACAAGCGACGTAACTCCAGGTAGATCAGGATACATCCTCACACCCATCTATCTACGAGACCAAAATGTCCCCTCATCTAAGGCCCTCTCAAGCATCTTGGGAATACAAACCATAGAGTTTCTCATCAAAGTTGCAGGCGGCGTTGGCGCAGTGATTTACCTCGTTAACATGGTTCCCGCTACAACATGGAATGAGCTTTTCCCCGGAACCCTGCTGGGCATAAACATAGGCATCATCGTGGCGGCGTTGGGCATTAGCTTGATGCTTACAGGCGCAATTGTGCTAGCAGCCTTCACATGGTCACGGCGCGCCATAGGCGTATTTGACCGCATCGCTAACTGGCGGTTTCTCAAAAGAGTCACAGGCGGCATCATGGGAAAACTCGAAGAATACAAAGAAAGCTCCCACAGCACACAAAAGGCTATCCCAGAAATTTTAGGTTTAACCTTGGTCTGCTGGATTCTCAAAGGTCTTGAGTGGTACTTTTTAGGCCTCGCACTAGGCATAACCAATGTACCATGGATCGCCTACTTCTTGATCCATCCCTTAGCGACGGCGTTGGCGTTTGTCCCCATAACCCCTGCAGGTGCAGGCGTACAAGAATTCGGCATCATAGGTATACTTGGACTCCTCGGTGTAGCAGCAGCTCCTGCAGCAGCGTTTGCCATCATCGCACGCGGCATGCTCATAATCGAAGACTTAATCGGTGTACCACAGGTCGTCAAATCAACTAGCCTAATCTTCTCACATAAAAACTCCTCGGTAACCCCCAAATCTCTCCATTAATCTACAAATTTTGCTTAACTGATTGACGGGTTACTCTTCTTTTTTCTTGTGATTTTGGATGTTGATTTGGGGTTAAGAGCAGAAATATTTATTATATAGCAAGACGTAATACATGATACTTACGCCTAGTGCGTATGGATTGAACGAAGGAATCGACAGATGAAAAAAAACCAAACTACACTAGACCCTAAACCTAAAACTAGGGCAAAGCCAAAAACCAACTCAGCCGAACCCTACTTCTACATAGGTTTAGTGCTAAAGGGAACTGAAAAAGAATACGTTAACCTTTTAAAGTACATCAACAACCGCAACGGTTCCCAGATCATCTATCAATGTAAATCCCTGACATATCTTAGAATATCCCGAGAGGACGCTCCCAAAATCAGGGAAGTTATAGCTTACCCTGATGAGTTAGCTTCTCAAGAGGCGACGTAGCATGGGGCATTTCACGCTTAGACGTCTGCTCTGGAGCAAAAAAGCTCTGGGCGCCCCAGTCGGCAACCTCATCATCCTCATGGCAGCCGTCGTGCTCTCAACCACTGTGGTGCTGTTTGCGGTTAACTTGACCTCGAACCAGATTCAGAAAGAAAGCCTCTTCATAGCAGGCGCAACACTGGACACAGAAAAAGCCCAAATCAGCCTCGTCAACACAGGCCCCACCTCCATTCGAGTCTCGCAAATCACCATCAAAGGTGAAAGATTCAGCAACTACACGAGTAACCCAGAAATCGGCACAGGTCTCGCTAAAGGCAACAGCACAACCCTAACCGTCACCCTAACACCTGACCTAATAACCGTAAACGATGTGGGACGCCCCATCGCCATAGTCATCACAACCACACAAGGAGCATACTTCACCGAAACCCTAGTCCAAGCCACAGCCGCAGCTACACCAACCCCAGGACCATAAAAAATGCATAAAATACAACTCTTTTCCGTTTCTTTGAAAAACCCTTTTTTAGAGCCAAACATGGGTTCGGTACAGCTCATAAAAAGCAGTAACCGTGCCGCTTGATGTAGTGCGCTTCAACGAGAAATTAGCAGAAATTCGAAATACCCTACGTTTATAGGCGGAATTTTCGGCTTTTAGTCTGCTCTGAGCCGAACTCTTTAGCAAGTTGCTCCAACAGCGCCCTCTGCGTGGAGGTAAGCTTCTCAGGCACTCGGATACCGATACGTACAAGCAAATCCCCTCTGCCATACCCCCTAAACCTCGGCATACCTTTACCGCGCAGAGTAATGACTTCACCGACTTGTGTGCCTGGATGAACCTTTACGGTCGTGGGCCCTTCGAGTGTAGGCACCACGATGTCTGCGCCGAGCGCCGCTTCGGGAAAAGAGATTATGGCTACATGCCAGAGGTCGTCGCCTTCGCGGGCAAACTGTGGATGCTGCCGAACATGTACAATGACATATAGGTCACCTGGCTCTCCGTCGCTACTTGTCATTTCACCTTCACCGCGCAGCCTCAGCTGGGTGCCTTCGTCTATGCCTGGTGGGACTTTGACAGTGATTTTTCTTCTTTTGCGGACTAAACCTGAGCCGCGGCAGCTGCTACATGGGGTTTCGATGATTTTACCTTTACCTTTGCATGTTGGGCAGGCGCTGACTTGCATGTAAGTTGCGAAGCCGACTTTATGCATGTTCTGGACTCTGCCTGCGCCACCACATCTGGGGCAGGTTTTGGCTTGTGTACCCGGTTGGGCTCCTGAGCCATTGCAGGTGTCGCATCGTTCAGTTCGGGGAATCTCGATTTCGCGTTCGGTGCCTTTGGCGGCTTCCTCTAAGGTCACTTCCAGGTCGAATCCAACGTCTTGTCCTCGGTTACGTTCTTCGTATCCACCGCCGAATCCGCCTGCGCCGCCGAATATGGTGCGGAAGAGGTCGCCGAAGCCCATGTCGCGGAAGACTGAGTCAAAGTCTGCACCACGGAAAATGTCCTCACTGGTGTAGCGTTGGTCAAAGCCTGCGTGGCCAAGGTTGTCGTACTGTGCCCGTTTTTGGTCGTCGCTTAGGACTGCGTATGCTTCGCTAATTTCTTTGAATTTTTCTTCTGCACCAGGTTCCTTGTTGCGGTCTGGATGGTACTGCAAAGCCAGTTTCCGATAGGCGTCTTTGATTTGGTCTTTTGTTGCGCCTTTCTGTACGCCAAGTACCTCGTAGTAGTCTCGTTTTTGAGCCATGCGACCTTACCGTGTAGTCCTGATAATTTGAACTTTGTAAGCTAATACAATCAAAGATTTATAGTATTTCCCTGATGAAAAAGCAGTTTTAAGCATGCAAACCTCAATGATGTCGATTGTTTTTCTTTTCGCAAAAGATGGAACCACGCGACCTCTCTGCCGCTACCTCCCCTCCCTTATATAAACAAAGGCGCAAAAAATGTTGAATAAAACCGTGGGAAATAGGGTTATATTGGGATTCTTGAGCCGTCAAAACCGATCTTTGAAACACCCAACTCGTCTTTTATCTCCCGCAACTGCGCCGCGTTAAACACGGGACCATCACGGCAGACGCGGTACTTGCCGATAACGCAGCTTCCACACAAACCGATGCCGCAGCGCATTAACCGCTCCAGACTCGCCTCAAGGGGCAACTTGCGTTTCTCAGTCATCTCAAAAATCTTCTTAACCATAATCTCTGGTCCACAGGTATATATCATGTCAAAACGTTCCTTTTCGAGGAGGCTGGACAGCGGCTGTGTGACAAGGCATTGGAGGCCTGCGGTGCCGTCCTCGGTTGTAGTGATTATGTTTTTTTCTTGGCAAACTCCACCGATTTCGTGCACAAAGAGCAACTCATCCTTAGTTTTGGCGCCTTCCACGAATGAGAGTCGTTCGGTTTTTGTGGCTAACTGTTTTGCCAAAAACAACAGGGGCGCCGTTCCTGTTCCGCCGCCGACAAGAAGCACTTTGCCTCGGCTTTCTGTGAAGCTGTTGCCATAGGGACCACGGATGCCCACGGTTGCGCCAGCTTGCATGGCATGGAGGTGGCGGGTTGCGTCGCCGACGGCTTTGACTGAAACTGAAACCAACCCGTTTGAGGCATCCATAATGCTTAGTGGGATTTCGTCTATGCCTGGAATCCACAGCATCAAAAATTGCCCTGGTTTTGCTTTGCAGCAGAGGCGGTCAGGTAGCACGAATGTTTTTACTGTTGGACTCTCGGTGCGTATTTGCACTATCTGCGTGGTTCGCAGGGTGTTATTTGTGGTGGGCAAGTCCGACTATCTCCTTTATGTTTTGATAATGTTTCTTTCTCAAGTAAGTCTCCACTCCCTTAGCAACTGAACGAAAAACTTCAATGTCATCGGCGACTGCTGTACCTATCTGCACGGCTGAGGCGCCTGCTAAGAAGAATTCTACGGCATCACGCCAGTTGGTGACTCCGCCGCATCCAATTATGGGCACCTTAAACTTTTCTGCGATGTCGTAGACGCAACGAAGCGCCACAGGTTTCACCGCTGCACCCGACAATCCACCCCGGACGTTGGCGAGAATCGGCATCATGGTTTCTGCATCTATCGCCAGGGCTTTAAGCGTGTTCACGGCAGTTAGTGCATCTGCGCCTGCTTTGACTGCTGCCTCAGCAAGGACTGTTATGTCTGCAACGTTAGGCGACAGCTTAACGATGAGGGGCTTGTTGATTGCGGCTTTGACTTGCTGCACGACTTCGGATAAGATTTTTGGGTTCTGCCCGATCTCTGCACCAGTCTGCTTTACGTGCGGACAGGAAACGTTTAACTCAATTGCATCAGCACCTGCGTCGACTGCTTTCTTGGCGACAGTGGCGTATTCTTCTGCAGAGTAACCAAAAACGCTAACGATAAGCGGCACACGCAAGATGGTTTTGGAGAATTTAATTTCTTCACAAAAAACTTCAATCCCTGGATTGGGCAGACCCATTGCATTAATCAAACCGCCCTCTGCCTGCACCACTGTCGGGTTAACGTAGCCAACTCTAGGTTGTATGCCGACTGATTTGGTGACGACTGCGCCTGCGCCGCTTTTGGCGATGCGGTGGAAGGACTCTGCGGAGTACCCCATGACGCCTGAGGCGAGCATCGTGGGGTTTTCTAGTTGTAATCCAGCAAAGTCTATGCTTAATGCGTTAGTGTTCAAATTAAATTTCACCCTTCAATCTAGGTTACTGCATTTAGTAAGATAAATCTTCGTTTAGCGATTTTTTTGAGGTTTTAGACGTTTATGATTGATTTTAAGCAATTTTGAGGGCGTAGACTTTTGGTGTGGAGTAAAAAGAAAAAGTGAGGAAATAGCCTGCTTTGAAGCGGCTTATTTCTTCTTTTTCGCCTTTTTATCTTCTTTTTTTGGAGCCTTCGCCACGATATTGACCTCAAAAGTATTGTAGAACCCGTTTTATATTTAAAATTTACGAAACGTTAATTGCGCTACCCCGATTTATCAATAAACGCAAAAATGGCTCCTAATACAAAAATAAGCTCAAAAACAAACTACAAAACAGGCATTTTTCTCCATATAAAAAAGACGCGACAATTTATACATTTACATGTCAAAAATGTACAGCACTCATTTTTCAAACAAAACCGCATCCTGAACATAATCCCGCCCCACACGCAACGCCACCTCCGCCTTCGCCAACTCACCACCCAAATACGCAGCATGCTCCAACCGAGAAACCAACCCCAACCTCAAAACCTCCGCCATCACGGTTTCAGCATCTACCCCACGAACAGCACAATTAGGCGCAGGTGCCTCAGCAGACTTGTAATGTAGCGCTACAAGTTTTTTGTTTTCTCGGTCAACCATCACGCGGAAAACTCCGCAAGAGTCAACTGTGACAGACTTGTTTTTCTGACGTTTTGCGGTGATAATTTTTGTTTTACCTAATTTGAGTGGTGCTTCTTTTTCTGTTTTGTTCTTTAACACAAGTAAATCTAAACCCAAATCACGTGGCACAGAATTGCGCCTCTTGGCAAGAAACATCATCTTTGCCGCAACAGAAACCTCACGCACACAACCTCGCGCTTTTGGGGTCTCCTCGGTTGTCAACAAAATATCCGCCGACACCTCAGAAGCAAGCCTCGCAAGTAACGCATTAAGCCCGACTGAATCAGCATCAAAAAGCTCCACCACATTAGCGATGCCAATCAAAAGAGGCACCTCAGGGTTTCTGCGGCTGAACTCTTGAAACGCAACGTAAGAATCCATTATGTTTGTGGGTTCAAGAATTAGGTCGCCGACGATTTTTTTGAAGCCCAACTGCTTAGCTTGCTTAATTAAACGCTCAAGTAGCCTCACCCGTTCAGCAGATTTCTTTGGGAAAAATCCCTTACGATGATTAGTGGGAATAACCACCACAGCAACATCCTTTGCAAACGGCGCGATCTCTTCTAGGTTACCTGCGTCCGCGCTCAAAACCAAATCTGCCCCCGCAGCCACTGCCGCCTCAATTTCAAGGGGGTTTAGTGTATCGATGCTGACAGGCACGTCTACGGCGGCTTTAACTGCGGTTACCGCCCGTTTTGCGTCTTGAGGGCGGGTTTGCCCTGCGACCATGCCGATGTCGATTATGTGTGCGCCTGAAGCAACGTAATGCTTAGCCAAACGTGCAATCTCTGCTGTATCCAGAAGCGGTGCATCAACGATTTCCGCCAAAACACGCATCGGCAACTCTTTACCAACAGTCAAGTCCCCAATCATCAAGTTGCCCTGTTTTTTGAATAACTCCTCTCGGTTTTGCTCAACTTTTTCCAGTTCTTCAAGAGCCTTCGCCTCAAGCTTCGCTCTGAGCAAATCATCTGCAGGTACAACCGATGAAAGCTTCACTTCGCCTAAACTGTCTAAAACTACAGGGAGGTCGGCAGCGTACCGTGGGCCTTTGAAAGCGGGAATTTTGGTGGCGTCGGTTATGATTTTGGTGTCGCCTAAGGCTTGGCCAGGGGTTAAAATGATGTCGATGTCGTGGAGTTTGTGTTTTTTGAGGGCTTGGCTGATGATTTCTGGAGTGAGGAATGCAGCGACTTGAACGTTTAGGGTGAGGACTTCAGTTGGGGTTTGGCTTTGTTTGGCGTATTGTTTTACGGTGTTTTCTGCGAGGGTTCCGGTAATTAGGAGGGTTTTCATTGTTTTGCCTTCGGTTTTGATTGTTTGTCGGTGTTTATTTGGTTATTGTGGGTGTATTTAGCGGTTGCTTGTGTAGGAATTTGGTGGGGGAAGTCTTTTATAGGATGACGCTATGTAAAAAATTACATAACGTTGAAGATAAATACAGGAGTCCATTGAGAAAATGAAAATCACAACCCAACAAGTCGCCCTAATGGCCATATTCGCAGCCCTATTCTACGTACTATCACTAATCGCACCAATAAAAATCCCAACAGGCATAGGAATGATAGAAATCAACTTTGCAGCCATGATCGCAACCGTATTCGGATTAATCCTCGGACCCTACTTAGGCGCTGCCGCAGCCCTATTGGGTTCCTCAGTAACATGGGCACTCACGGGAATGTCCCCCTACGGAGCACCATTCATTTTGGCACCAATGTTCAACGCACTGATAGTCGGTTTAGTCTTCTATAAAAAATGGAAATACGCATTTGTAACATTTGCAGTTATGATCGTCGCATTCCTATTCACACCACCCGTTTTTCCGATTACTGCACAAACCAACCTTGGAGGCGTAGTAGTCGATAACTGGTTCATAGCAGCCGCCACAGTATTTGACAAAGTCATCGCTTTACTGCTGATTCTGCCCTTAGCGTTCTTCGGAAAGAAATTATCCCTTGCCTATGGCAGCGCTTTCTTCTTCATCTTAGGATTCATCGGCAACGAAGCAGACAATATGTTCGGCACCTTGATGTATGCAACTCCAACAGTCTACCAAGGCATCTTTGGTTTCTCCCTTGAATTCGTCCAAACAAGCCTCTTAGCAAGCCCATTCCTCTACCCTGTAATCAGAATAATACAAGCACTCATTGCGATGCTAATAGCTGTACCTCTGTTACGCGTGCTTAGAAAAACCAACTGGCTATGGAGCGAAGAAAACCTCTTTAGCCAAAAGCCAACTCCCCTGCCTCCTGCGGCACCTGTTCCCACATAAATCCAATATTTATTTTCTTTATTTTTCAGCTTAATTGTAATGTTTTTAAGGGATTAAAAGAGTAATCCTTTAGCGAATTTTCTGAGGCAAAATTTTAATGGCTGCTACTGTCGTGTTAGTTGTGTTGAATTTGCAGTTTAGAATTAATTCGTGAGTATTTACCCCGAGGCCGCAGTACAGACTTTTGTTCTATATATGAGGGAGGGAGGAGGCGTCAGACCAGCAGCTTTTTGTGCATCAAATAAATATGGCATCCGTGATGAATTAGACAGAAAAAACATGCCAATCCCAACCGCTGAAGCCATCTGGAACCTAAACACCACCCAACTCAGAACGCTGCTCGAATCAGGTAAACTAAAACCTCAAAGCAGCACCATCCGCTTCTATGCCCCAAGCTTCACCTACTACAAAACCAAACACTACCACGCCAAAACCGCAGAGTTCCCAACAATTTCAATAACAGGCAACAGCTGCACATTGAACTGTAAACATTGCGGCGGCAAAGTTCTTCAAACAATGCATGCCGCCTTGACGCCGGAGCAGCTTTGGCAAGTCGGAGTGGATCTCAAGGCAAAAGGCGCCAAGGGTGTGCTGGTTAGTGGCGGATGCTTGCCCGATGGCTCTATTCCAATTGAGGGCTTTGCGGATGTGCTATTTCGGTTTAAGCAAGAGTTGGAGTTAACGGTTTTTGTCCACACCGCAGCCACCTCGCCGCAAACCGCTTCGGCACTTAAAAAAGCAGAAGTCGACGCCACATTGATTGACGTAGTCGGCTCAGACCAAACCATCCAACAAGTTCTAAACCTAAACGTGTCCACTCAAACCTACGCCCAATCGCTCCGAGCCCTCGCAAACGCAGACCTAAACGTCGTGCCCCACGTCATCGTCGGCTTAAACGAAGGTAAACTCGACGGCGAACTCGCTGCGTTACAAACCATCGCTCAAACCGTCAAGCCCGTCGCAGTTGTCATCATCGCGTTCATGCCCATCCACGGCACACAAATGCACAAAACCTCACCGCCCAAACCGATGGACATAGCCAAAGTTGCCGCCGCTGCACGCGCCCTGTTCTCAACTACACCTCTTGCGTTGGGCTGTATGCGTCCCAAAGGCAAGTTGCGAGACGAGACAGATGTCCTGGCGCTTAAGGCTGGTGTAGACGCGGTTGCGTTTCCAAGCGAGGCGGCAATCCAATACGCGCAGAAGAGGGGGTTTAGAACGTTTTTTTCGTCTTACTGCTGCGCCCAGATGTATCTTGATTTCCTCTAAACCCGCATTTTTTTGGGTTTATGCATTTTTGCAGCCAGCATAAACGCCCAAACTGAAACCGCTGCAGCAGACACCGCTTCTGGTATGGCGACGTTTGGAACGTAGTGAATGGTGAATTGCAGAATCCACGGCACGGCAGCTGCAAACGCGATGGCTACCGTGAAGGCAGCTAAATCACGTTGGCGGCTTTGGAAGAATGCACAGGTTAAGATGAATAATGCGATGGGCGTCAAAGTGAAGAACGCCACTGAAACCAAGTAGTGTGTGGGAACCGCGTGCTCGTTGAACACCCCGATGCAGACCAGTGCCACCGTCGCGGCAGCAAACACAGCCGAACCAGTTTTGCCCAACCGGTTTTCTCCAGCGAATTTGTATAAGCCCAAAACAGCGAAAACGAAACCCAACACGCCCGCCCCGATTAAGCCAACCGTGAACAGGATGCTGGTTGCGCCTTCAACTACACCGAGGTCGCTTAACGCGTTGTTAGTCCAACTGAACGGTGGATAGAACAGGATGGCAGAGGCAATAAACAGTGACGCGACTATGGGCGCCAAAAAACCCGCAACTGCACCGACTCTCATTAATTGAACCATAACAATCAGTCACCTGTATGGTTGCTGGAGGCTTTAAGAATTTGCCTCAACACCAAAGGGCAGTGTTAACTGTTTGTTTTTAGAAAGTTTGCTATCTTGCTCTTGGTTGGATGCATGCCGTCAGCGCCAGAAAGGTAACAGGCAGAGACTGCGTTGGCAAGCATGAGGCGGCATTCATCTGAAAGCCCATAGTAGTCGGCTATGATGTTGCCTGCGTTCCATGCGTCTCCAGCGCCCGTCGCACGATAAACCTCTATCTTAAAAGTAGGCACAACAACTTCTCGTTTCCCCTTTAGGCTTGCAGAGAACAACGTGGTGTGCAGGTCTATGCGCGCTTTGCAAACTGATACTAAAACCCGTGCAGCTTCTAATGCGTAATCTGGGAAGCTCAACTGCCCCTTTTTCGCCCCAAAGTCTGCGTCTAAAATGTTGGCGTATGTTATGGCTTCGTTTTCGTTGAGGCTTAAAATGTCCACTTGGGAGGTTTTGAGCACTTTTTCAACAAGACGTGGGATTTCTGCTGCGTTGGGGTTTGGGTCAGCGGTATCATAGTAGGTTTTGGCTCTGCCACCATGTTTTGTCCGATCAAAAACAGCTTCTGCAAGTGCTGTGCCATGCCGCTTGGTGCCTGCCCAGTTAAAGAGGCAAACATAATCCGAGTTTTCAAACAAAGTGTAGTCGCTTTCGTCGAGGTCGCTGGGGCCAAATTCTTCTAAAGCGCCCACATCTCTTAGCATGACGTTGATTTTTTCGTTTTCACCTCTAAACTCCAGCGCCGTAGTTATCGAGGCTTTCCCTTTGACCTTTATGTGCGAGTAATCCATCGCTGTATCTTTGAAGTGGTACTTTATCAGTTGCAACCCATACTCGCTTGTGCAGAGAATGGGCGTAACTAAGGCGCCCAAGTTGGTCAGCGCGGATGCGGTGTTAACGGCGTTTCCACCCTTCATGTCAATTTGGGGGATGCCGTCTATGCTACCGCCTTTGCGTTTCGCTACTTCGCCGACCGAGCTGGTGAATTCTGATAGATTCCAAGGCAGGTTGACGATGCGGTCGAGGAAAAAGTCAGGCATAACCACCACCCTGCAGTCCTTTTCTGCGGGTTTTGCAAGGAAATCCTGCAGTTCCCTTTGACATTCTTTAGTGTTCATCAGGTGGCTCCAGTAGAGTATTTTCCAAAAACCTAAAATACCTTTTCGATTATGATGGGTAACTTGGAAGAGGAGCAGGGGAGTATGAAATTCAAAACAGAAGTAAGCCTGTTAGTATTAGCCATCGCACTTTTCAGTGTAGCTTCATTCTTCTACTCTTACTCATCCACAACCAGCGAAACCATGACGCTGAGCACACAAAACCTCGCTTACCCATACAGGGGAGTCGCTTTGTTTTTCCTCGGTGTAGGCTCGCTTTCCATGGTTACTGCGTCGATTTCTTATTCTAAAAAGACAAAAGAGCTTCTTCGTCAACAAGTTTAGGCCGCGCCTAACACTAAACGCACAAGTAACCAAACGACGTCGCCAAACACTAAAGCCACGATTAAACCTAACGTGACAAAAATCAGCATAGGCAAACCAGGCGTCGCCCAAACGTAGCGGTCAATTTTCTGTGTTTCAATCGCATCTGAGAGGCGTTGAAGGATTTTGTCGCGTCCCTCATCTTTGGGAACAACGACGAGTTTACGTTTCAAATCCCCGTTTTCTTCGTCCACGTCTTCCATGGGGAATATATGCCATTTCTCCTTAAGTCTGCTGATGTTCATTTTGTATCCTGTTACGAGCACCAGCAGTTTTTTGCCGAAGGATTCTTTGGCGAGGGTTCCTGGGAACAGCGCGGTTTTGGTTTTTTTATGCCAGACGAGGTTGCGCACTATCATGTAGACGCCGCTTGCCGCCGCGAAAAGCACGCCGTTGCCGAAGATGGTTATGGGGTAAATTAGCTGCGAAATCGGCGAAACCCCAGAAGCGATCAGGGGGGTAATGACGCCGATGGGGGCAAATGGTAATGCGATGGCGATGCACATCAGCGCTTTTGAGTCTGCGCCGCCAAACCCGCCTGCGTAGAAGAGCAGGAATGCGATGAAGACGGTTACGCCGACGCTTAAGCCAAACCAAGGTAGCTGAGATGACTCAAAGAGGAGAAGCTCTGGCAGGGTTAAGGCAAGCGCTATGGGTGCGTAGATTGCCCAGACTTTGTTGCTGACTTCTCGGCATACGTAGTCTCGCCATGAAGCATAGACTAGTATGGCTAAGGTTACTGCGATGTTTGCGGCTATGAGCGTGAACTGTAGGGTTTGGATGGGCGTTACCTCTGTGTGTTAATGGGTAGTTTGGGGTTGCAGGGGATATAAGATTTTGTCGGTAAAAACAAAATACGACAAACTGCCCTATCTTTTAGGGGTCACCGTCAACGTCGGTGGGTACTCGGCTAAAATCCAAAGCCCCATAGGAGTCGTACCATCATAGAAGTTGCAGACAGGCGTGTTGTTATCGAATGTTACTACGGCGCCCTGCCAAGTGATGTCGTAAGGTGTACGGAAAGATACTTGACCAGAACTAACAGGCAACAACTCAAGTCCAGTGTCGCTTGTTTTAATTGCGCCTTTGGATGTACTGCTTGCAAAGTTATCAAATGCATATAACCTCAGATTATGAACATCATTGAACATTATACCTGCGCCTTTTCCGCTGTTTGCAATGAATTGCATGAAATGGTGATCCGTGTAACCGCCGCTTGTAAAGTTAATGTAGGTTGCGGTTCCGTTGACTACTACGGGGAATTTGGCGATTGTTCCATTTTCAGCCTGCAAAGTGGTTGAAGTCGCTGAGGTTGCAAGTTTTAATGGACAAAGGTCAGTTATGGTTCTTGATTGGGTTGAGTTGAGGAACATAAACCTTAGTTGGTATTGATAGTAAGTTGCATTGGCGGGTAGCAGAATTATTATGTTGGCGTACATGTTTGGGCAATTCTCTGCTCCACCGCCGCTTCCAGATGTTCCCCATTCAGGTTCCATCATAGCAATGTCACGTACTACGCCATGGTGGATGACCAAAGATGTACCTGAACCATAGGTACTGCCTTCTAGATTCACTCGCATAAAGGTAGCGTTGCTGTAGGTGCTGGTTCCAACAACAGTTGCCCCTACCATTCCGTTTGAGAAGACGAGGGTTATGTTGCCGTTGCTGTATTTGTTCGCGGCAGTATTATCAGCTGTAAAGAAACGGTTTGTAAACGCCATTGACGTTTGATTTGCGGCGTCGCTGCCATCCCACCAAACTGTGAAGTCCGTAACTGCACTATTGAGGAGGATAACGATCATTTGGCGGTTGCTAAAGACGGTGGCGTTACTGGTTAAGCCTAGTGGGATTTGGTAATTGGATGCCCAGTCTTCAATTTGGAAGGGGACTTCTTGGTTGACGCCGTTGATTGTCTGGTTTACACGGATTGATTTTACTGAGATTGGCGGAATTGGAATTGTTTGAGTTGTTACCTCAAGGTTTTGTCCCAGCCATCGCATCGTACCATTCTGTAGCAACTCGACTGTGAAGGTGGATTGTTGACGGCCGATTAGGAATTTTATGTCTGGTTGGTCTTTTATATAGACGCAGTCAATTTCCCAAGTGCTACAAGTGGAGTCAACGTCTTCGTTGTCTCCTACGAAGCGAATTTTTAATGTCGATGAATCGATGTATGGAACAAGAGATGCGTTGTTGAAGTAATTAGGAAGCAGCGTCATGAGATATTTCCATGAACCCCCCTGCCAAACCTGTACAGTCAAGTTTTCAGAGGTTGTTTTGCTGCCTGTTTTTATGCATAAATCTTGACGCACATTAGAAGCATTAACAGTGAGCCATTGCGCTTCGAGGTTCAGAACATAATTTGTTTGGTTAATGCTGTATTTCATTAAGTCAAGCTTCAAATCAAATTGTGTAGAAACTGTTGTGGCATTAACTTTAATTTTCCAGTTGCCTAAAGCGTCTCTGTAATCACTGAGGTTGGCCTCTATCGTTTGTGTTCTGGTACTATCGCTTGTATTTCCCAGTATGTCTGTTAGGTAACCGTCTCCGCTTGTCATGTATTTTCCAGTTCTATAATTATACAGTTGATACGTTACGCCAACATTATTGGTTGAAGCTGAAGCGTCAATGGTCCAAGCAACGTTATTCCATGTTTCAAGGTTCGAAGAACCAGAAAATTCTGCGCCACAAATATATGTGGTTCCCGCTACAGGTGTTGGTTCCAAGAGTAAAGCTATAGCGACCCAACTTGCTGATCTAGTTGTTGTCCAGGAAGCGGATATTGTTCCGTTTGTTATTGTTTTGTCACTTCCAACACCCTTATTGTATTCTCCAGTTTGGGCCCATCTGCGTGTTTGCGCTGTGTCATCAGTTAGGTCGTAAGTGTTGGATGTTCTGTATGTTCCGACGTGGCCAAACAGTACCTTAGAATAGCCGCCTGACGCCGTAACACTAACAGATTGGCTTTGGCTATAACCGGTACTACTGTTCGAGGCGAGGTAAGGCGTTGCTTGATTTACATTTACGTACGAAATTGATCCGGCTACTGCAAGAGTTGATGCTGCGAAGTTAACGTTAATTGTGTACGTTCCTGAAGCGGGGTTAGTAAGCATAAAAACATAACTGCGAACTTGGGGGTTAGATGTGCTTGTGTATGCAGCAGTGGCTATTTGAGTTAATGAGACACCGCCATAGGTTACACTTGTAACTGTTGTCGGTGCTGATGAAGAACCACTTCTATCAATATCAATGGATACGAGCAAAATTCTATCGTTTCCACTGCCAGTGGTGTGCTGCCAAGACATTGAAGTTGCAGCGGAAGTTAAGATAGCGCTATTTTGTCTGTCAAAAACAATGGTGTTATATGCAGCTGGGTAACTTCGGAGCTTCATGTAGGCCCCGTTGTCGCTCTGTAAATCTGCAGTAGAACCAGAAACGATGCTTGTCGAGCCTATAGGTGTCCATGTGCTTGGATAATTATCTACCGCGACTGTTCCTGTGGTTTGTTCGGTTAAGGTGTCATATATTCCGTCTGGTCCAGATTGCTGTGCAGCAAAATTTGAATGTGTTCCCAATACATCAATGGCTTCGTCCACATAGTCTACAACGCCTTCACGGAATCCTGTAGAGTTCCACGCTAAACTTGTGGTAAATTGTGTAAAAGATGATGCCAGTACCATTAAGCCTCTTGTGTCGCTGACTTCAATGGTGTATGCGTTGCTACTTACGCCTTGAGGTAAATCGAGTACGTATGTGCCGTTGAGGTATGAGGCGATGTTAGCTGGTTCAGCAAGGTTCCAAGTTGACGCTTGATAGTCATATTGGTAAATTTTGAGGTTGTTTTTCCCCAGATTAATAAGTGGTTCTTGTTCATCTCGTAGAATTACCAGTTGCGTATGATTAGACGAAGCGGTATCTAAGATTTTGACGTCTAAACGGACTGTTGTTGAATAACTGATGCCGTAGATGCCAAGCCCAACTAGGTCATAGTTAACCGTCATGTTGCCCCTGCTGTAGCTTTGATTAGCAAACCAACAAGCATCCAGCGCCAAATTTGTAATGTTGAAGTTCATGTTCCATTCAGGGTGAACCCCGCCAATGTGTTCTACACCGCTTCGGAGGTAGCTTATGGTCAAGTTTTGGGCGTATGTTTGGTTGCCTGTTACTTTTAGGATTGACCCATAGTAGCCAACTGTGAAACCGAGGATTTCTTTAAGACCCAAGTTGGTTTCGTCTATTGCGCTCAAGATTTGGGGATGATCTTCACTGCCACTGTACCTAATTGCCGAGTAAGTTGTGGCAACAGCAGCAACCAGCACAACGGCCACAAGCAAAGCAGCGATAATCGAGAACTGACCTTTATTGTTCATTTAGCTACCTCCCACTAAACCAAGTTGCAGAACAACCATCCGTGAAGTACCAGTCGCAGTGTACTCTGAAGCATAAACTCTTGGTTCGTAATATGAAAGCAAACTCAAGGCAGTGATACGTACGTCTGGGGTACGGGTTAAACCTAAAGCCAAAAAAGACCCTGAAACGTTTGTGGATCCATGGTTGTAGAGGGTTCCTGGATAGTAAGTTGAACCAGAGACCGAGATTGGATTGAGTACGTTTATGCCTACTGAAAGATGATAAGTAGCAAGTACTGACTCCAGAACCGTTCTTGTAGCAGTTTGACTTGACGATGGATATATGCCGTAGTAGTTGCAGGCCTCTAAAGCTACTTGACTTAGAGTGGCTTGCCGAGCGGTACTGTCAACTACGGTTCCGCTGGTGCCATAAGCTTGATTGTCTAGACCTCTTAGAAACGCTACCAAACCTGTTCCTGAGGTTTGTTGCATTCCGTAGATCCCCCAATTGTTTTGTGTGCTTGAGAAGACCGCGGTGTTGGTGACGTAGTAGAAGGGGTATCCAACGATGCTTGCCCACGTCCAATTATACTGATTAACTTTTTGGCCAATAAAATAGCTGTAGCGGGCATAGTTATTATCGGAATAAGGTGAAGTGCAATAAGCTGTGGGTATGGGGACGGCTTCTCCGCAAGTGTTGATGATGACTGCGTTTTGGAGGATTTCTCCATTCAACGGTGAACCACCCAGAATCTGCCCGAGTTGAGCAGTGTTCTGAATCATTATGGTGTTAACGAAATACGGAGAAAGCAAATTGTATAGCTCCTGCGCTAAGCTGTGTGCTGTGTAGCCTGTGATCCACCAGCCGTTTGCGTCGCTGCAGTTTAAGATGTAGAGGGTTCCGCCGCCGCTGTTTTCCCCGATTTTTTCAGCTTTATAGTTAAACGTCACGTTCGATGATGCAACTGTGTAGGTGGCGACGTCACTTGTTCCAATTAAGCCGTCTGCGTTTGAGAACGAAGCCACTTTGGTGTAGAGTTGCCCACCTGTATCGGTCACGTTGTAAACGGTCATGTTATAAACCACGTTGGCTGGCAACGCGGCGGAGAGCGCTATCTGCAGCCTGCTCCATGCATATGCGTTGTCGGTTTCGAAGGCAACTCTGCCTAAATCGTAATCAGAATCCAACATCTGAAGCGTAGTGAAAGAGAGGCGTCTGAGGTTTATAGGCGACACCTCTTTAGGCGAGGGTAAAACCGCAAGGTAAGAAGTTGCGATAAACGCGCCTGAAAGGATGATGATTACAAAGAGGACTTCGATGGTTCTAAGCAATTAGCTACCTCCTTGTAGGCTCCACAGTGAAAGCGTCGCTTGGTAGGCGACGCCGTCGATGGTGACTTGGCGGATGTCTGTTGTCACCCAACTGTAACCCGCAGAGTTACCGCCAAAGGTAAGCGGGAAACCCAAAGAGCCCAAACCCCAAGGCATTAAAACTACGCCGTACTGGCTTGAAGCAGCGTTTTTGTAAGTGACGACGAGAATGCCCGCGTTGTCTGGAATCGCTACCGATGCGTAGGGTGATTCGGCGGAGTTGTAGGTGACTTTTCCTGTGGATTGCTGTAAGGATACTTGGCGAAGAGTGTACTCTTCAGTTACTATCGCGTAAGAGGTATTGTAACTTAGCTGAGAGTACGCTGGCGACTGAGGCACTGAACCGACTGAGTCACTGTGGGCGAGGGTTATGTTTTGGTTTTGGAAGCTCTCCACCAGCGGCACAACGGACTTGGCCGATTGGTCGGGTACGTGAACGTAGTAGCCGACGCCTTTGAGCCCATAAATCCGCGCATAAACAATCAACGCGTATGCTCGGTTTTCTCCGTTTATTCCCGAGAAGACTTTTGTTGTGGCTGTGCCTGCTGCGTTGGTGGCTGTTTCTCCAGATATGATGTTGTAGGATGGGTACTCGTTGCTGTCTTGGTTGACGACTATTAGGCTGTAGGTTATGTTTGCGTTGGAGAGCACAAACCCAGTTCCCGAGGCACTTATCGAGAACTGCAAAGGTGAACCAGTGGAGATTTTTTGGATAGACACCGAGACGGTTGGGGTTAAGGTTAACTGGAAACCGTAGGTGCCATTCACGCCAAGTTGCTTTGCCGCCGTTGTGTAGTTGAGGGTTTTGGTGTTGGGTGTAAGTAGGTAGCCGCCGTAACCAGCGGAAAAATTACTGTAGTACCCGTCTGTGCGTGGGTAATAGGTTTGATTCTGGTCATTAGCTAGCCGCATCGAAGCCAACGAATTGATTTTATACTGCCCAAACTCGGGATCCTGTAATCCTAAACCGACGGGGACAAGGTCGCTTCGGCTCCAATTAATCGGTAACCCTGAACTCAAAAGCAAGGTGTCGAGCAGGTCGCTTGTTTTGGTTGACATGGCAGTGTGCTGTTGGTAGCTGAGGCCTGTTTGTATGGTGTTGCTAAACATTGCGATGAAAAGTAGCAGCGCGGCGATGAAGATGGTGAGCGAGAGCATGTGGTCTACGCTTGCACTTGCCATTTAGCTGCCTCCCAAAGTTAACTGGATGTTGTTTTGGGTTTTGGTGGCGGTTAAGCTGAGGTTACGTGCGGTGCTGTTGAAGAAAACATTGTTTTGCCAGTTTACGTTGTCTCCCAACGTTACAAGTGTTGAGCAGGAAATGTCGCGACTCAGTGAACGCAAGGTTATGTTCATTATTCGGTAAGACCCATCTTGATGGGTCACGTTGCCAAGTGTGACGCTGTAGGCGTGTTGCTCGATTGTTTCAGGTACGTCAAGTTTAATCCACATGGAACCGTTAGCCATCGAGGCATGCGAAACTGTGTAGTACAATTGCTGAATGGTGCTGCCAAGATGCCCCGCCACTTGCTCTAACTGCAGGGTCTGCCGCGAATCAGCCCAGTTATCGATGATTATGGTGGCGGTTAGGGGAAAGAGGAAAATCTGCAGAATCAACACCGGAATCATAATCATGTACTCGATAGTTATTTGCCCCAAATAGCCGCCTCCTATGTTGCTCCTATGGAAACCTGAACCTTGCCAAAGTAGAACTCCACAGTAGACCCAGCTTGCAACTTGGGTGTTGAAGTGCTGTTGAGGGTGATTGTTGCGTTTCTGAAATTGAAAAATGAGGCGTCAAATCCATCGGCGGCTTTGGGGTATGTGGCGGTGATGACAACTTGGTCAACGTTTGGTTTAATTATTTTTATTATGCCTTCGCCAGTCATGGTTAATGATTGGCTTCTGTAGGGGTTGTCACCGCTATGCATCGTTGGTAAGTAGAACTTTAGGTAATTTGATCCGACTGTGGAGCTTAATACGCGAATCGTTGGAACCATCGCTACACGAAGGTAACCGCCGTCAGTCATGCCAAATTTTTCTATACAGAACACTTGACTGACAGGTGATGAAGAACCGCTGAGCAAAAAGGAGCTGTTAGCGGAGAAGGGAACTCTTTCAAAGTAGTCGTCTCCCATCGAGTAGGCGCTGACGGGCATGTTGAATAGAACTGCGCCTGTTTCTCCTTGGAAGGTCAAGTTTTCCCAACCAGAGATAGTGTGGACATCAATTTTGTAGTTGACGACTTGTTCCGTGAAGTTTAAGCTGCCGAATCGACCTGCAAAATTCACAGTCTGCGTACGCCCAATCGTCCATGCTATGTCGTCTAACTGTTCCCCCGCCGTCTGCATCAACTGCTTATTGCTGCTGAATTCGTTTTGTGCCAGTTTTAGGTTCATGATGTTGCTGGCGTAACCCATCGCCACCAAAATTAAGACGATTACGCCTGCTGTGAGGATCATGGTGGAGAACGCTGGGCTGACGGCTTTTCTGTTCCTGTAAAAGCGTGGGATTGCTGTTTTCATTTTGGCGTGTCTCCTATACCAGTTTAATGAATTGCGGAATCAACTTTGCACATACAACAGCTATTATGACTAGTATGGCTGAGTGTTTTAGTCCAGACGCTATGGAGTCGTCGCTGATTTTTCCCGCAACCATGCCGATTAGGAAGCTGTGGAAAATCACTGACGAGATGAATATGGTTTCCATCAAGGTGTTGGGTGGTGGAGCTGGTTGACCAGGCACGGTTATGCCTGTGGTTAAGCCCATCATCATAACGGTGGTTGCCACCAGTAGAATTGACGCTAAATATGGCATCATGATGTAGGGGCGTACGCTCATCTTCTTTTCTTTCTCGACTTCTTGGGTCATGTTGTTGAAGCGTGCCAGTGAATCAATCATCGCGATGGTGCCTCCGCCGACGTCGATGGTTTCGACTAGGAGGAACATTACGATCTGGACCATCCAGCTGCGGGTGCGATTTAGGAAGTCAGTCATGACTTTCTTTATAGGTATGCCCCACGAAATGTCGGAACTGATTTTTCGTAGTTCTTTACTGAACGCGCCGTAGTCTCGTTTTGAGAGGCTTTCGATGCATTTTTCTGGCGAGAGACCTGTTTTTCTGACTTCGGTTAAGTCGCGTAGAAAGCTTGCGACGCCATGTTCCATGCTGCTTTTGGTCTTGGACAACTTCATATGTACTACCGCTGGCGGTGCTGCAACGATGAACAGTGAAACAGCTAATGCAACGGGTAAGTCTACGCCGATGGCTTGGAGCTGAGTGAACAGCGGCAACTCGACCATGCCCATGAAGTTTGTTAGAAGCAGGAAAAACACTATACCCAGAACGCTTGAGATGCCTAAGACTTTGTAGGGTCGCATCTCGGTTAGCGGCGTTTTTGTCTGCATGCTGTGCGCCAGGTAGATGAACATCATCGAAAGCATGGGTGTGAAGATGAAAGTATACATCAACATGCCTGAGTAAGCTGAGAGGTCACTGTTTGCGTTTGATACAGTTGTGGTGACTGTGCTTGTTTGAAGGTTGTTAACTGCGAACAGAATGTAGAAGCACAATGACATCATGACTTCGACTATGATGAAAGTTTCCAGTAGCATGCCTAATCGGTCTGCGGCGGCTTTAACTCGGAGTCCACGCGCCTTGAAGATGTCTTCTGCTTTGCGTTCCAAGAAGTGACCAATGTCTCCACCTATGATGACAGTTGAAGAGTAACCGCCCAAGAAGTCTTTGAAGAGGTCAAGGGGTGTTTTCTTGGCTGCACTTTCAAGTGCGGTAAGTGGGTCTACACCAAAGATTTCCACATCTTTAACGATGTCTCGGGCTTCTTTGCTCATGGATGGCATCAAGTTGACTTCGGTTAGTCTTCTGAAACTGTCGTATGGTGCTATGCCACCTGAGGACATGACGCTGATGTATGCTGCAGCGAAGGGTAATTCTCGCTCAAGGCTTGTTGAGCGGTCGCTGGCGTTGTTGAGTGGAACGACTACGAAGCCTGCCATGATGAAGAGGGGAAGAAAAGTCAATATTAAAAGCGGTAAAACTCCGAATGTTATCGCAAGCACTGCCGCTACAACTGAGATAGGAATCGTTATGACTACGCAGAAGAGCATCAGTGCAATGTAGGTTTCAGGGTAAATCTTTACGCGTCCACGTTCCAGCGTGCTTGGTAGTGTGGGAAAAACTTTTTTGAGGAAGTAAGGAGAAAACCGCCCAAACAGGCGGAAAGACAGTGCCTCAAACTTTTCTAGGAGCGGCAACCGCCTTGACCTCCTCGCCATTCATGATTTTGTCGTAGAATTCTTTGGGTCGCGCGTAGTACTCTGCAATTATAGCTGCGACTTCTTTGTAGCTGCGGATGTTTTTCTGCCGCATCCAACGTAGCACGTCGCTGCGTCGTTTCATCTCTGCAATGAGTTGGTCGCGTTCTAAGCCGAGGCGTTCGGAGATATGAGTCAGTAGGAAACTTGAGTCTAAATCCATGATTTGCTCGTCTTTAACTGGATCCCATTTGAAGGGGTTGACGTATTTTTCGAACTCAACTATTTCGTTCACTGAGAGCACTCGGCGGAAAGCGCGTTTCTCGCCGTTCTTAATCAAGTGAACTCGCTGCACAGACATAACAATGTTCATCAGCGGAATGTAAGCTGGAGATATGTCCATCGGTTTCTGTGTTAATCTTTTAACAGCTGACTGAACGTTTTCAGCGTGCATCGTACACATACCACCGTGGCCTGTGGCAAGCGCCTGAAACAGCACATAAGCTTCTTGACCTCGGACTTCGCCTACAATCATCAAGTCAGGTCTGTGACGCATACAAGTTTTAACGAGGTCGAATAGAGCGACTTCACCGACGTTGTTGCCGCCTAACCCGTAGCTTTGACGCGCAATCAAAGAAACCCAGTTCTCGTGCGAGAGGTTTAACTCTGCAGTTTCTTCGATAGTCATAATTTTGCTGCCTGGCTTGATTAAGCAACCTAACGCGTTGAGTGCTGTGGTTTTGCCTGCGGCTGTTCCACCGAGCACCATGACTGATGCGCGGTTCTCAAGACAAATCCAGAGGTAAGCCGCCATTTCCTCAGTGAAAGTGCCGATGTTAATCAAGTCGATAATTGAGTATGGGTCGTCGCGGAATTTTCTTATAGTGAACGCTGTGCCAAACGGAGTGATTTCTCTTCTGTATGCGACTGCGAGACGATGCTTACCTGGAAGCGAAGCGTCAACGATTGGGAAAGCGCTGCTGACGTGTTTGCCTGCCATGTGCACGAATTTAACGACCAAGTTATCGAGGTCCGCATCGCTTTCAAACTGCAAGTTTGTCTCGATGCTTTCAAACACGCGGTGCCAGATGTAGACGGGTTTGTTGACACCGTCGCAGGAAATGTCTTCTATGTTAGGGTCACGCATCAACGGATCGATTTTTCCGAAACCAACCAAATCGCGTTCAGCGTGATAGAGAATCTTGTACCACGAAACATCTGGAAGCCAACCGAGGCTGATGCGGTATTTGTCCACGATTTTTTTTGCTTCTTCTGCGAAGAATTTGCGTGGATCAGTAATTTCCTCTTTAGGTGAAACGATCTCGGCGAGCAGGATTTCTAGGACCCTGTTGTATATGCCGCGTTCCATGGGGTCAAGTTGGAGTTCGTCGAGGATGTATTTGTGTTCGCCTGTGGTGGGGTCTTGTACGATGACGACTTGGCTGAAGGGTTCGTAGAGTGGATATCTTTCTACGATTTTTACGCCTTTAGGCAGACTTTTTGGTGTGGCTGAGAGTGTAGTTTCTATTTCTGGTTTCTTCTTTTTAGTGCCCAAAGATAGTTTGATGCCTTTTATTTTTGTGAAAAAGCCGACTTTTTCTGTCGTCTGGACGGGTTCTGTTTTCTTTTTGCTGCTAAATGCGAGTTTTATTTTTGTTGAAAAGCTGACTTTTTCTTGTTTCACATGGGGTTTGGTTTCTTTCTTTTTCGGGGTAAGTTTGATTTTTGGTAGTTTGATGTTTTTTATTTTTGTTGAGATGCTTATTTTTTCTTTCTTTTCTGTGGTTGATGTTTTCTTTGAAGTTTGGAAGCTTTGTTTGATTTTGCTTCCTGTGTTTTGGAGTTTTGCCTTTATTCTGGCAAGTAAACTTGGGGTTTTTTCGTTTGAGGGGGACATCTGGACACGTCAATATTGTTCGGAGGCTGAATGCTATTAAGTATTGCGTCTCACTAAACACTACTGTAAATCTGTTTAACACATAAACAGAAAAAACCAAAAACAAACAAAAACCGCCCACAACAACCAAACAATATTTAAAACACCCCACCAACCACTACCACATCACACGCTAACAGTGGAATAAACAATGAACCAAACCTCAAAAATCATCAACCAAGCCAAAAAAGAAGGCAGAAAAGCCCTCTTAGAACCAGAAGCAAAAGCCATCTGTACCGAATACGGCATATCCACAAACAAATTCAAGCTGGCAAAAAACGCCAAAGAAGCCGCCAAATTTGCAGATGAAATCGGCTACCCAATCGTCCTAAAAATTGTCTCCCCCGACATCATCCACAAATCCGACGCGGGAGGGGTCCTTGTTAACCTAAAAACCGCAGAAGAGGTCGCCGCTGGTTACACAAAAATAATCGAAAACGCCAAGAACTACAAAGCAGACGCTGAAATCGTCGGGGTGCTGGTGTTGGAGATGGCTCCGCAGGGCACAGAGGTTATCGTGGGCGCAGTTAAAGATCCACAGTTTGGGCAAACCGTGATGTTTGGGCTCGGCGGTATTTTCGTTGAATTACTAAAAGACGTAAACTTCCGAGTTGCACCCATAACTAAAGCAGACGCAAAAGAGATGATTACTCAGCTCAAAGCGTTCCCGTTGCTCAACGGTTACCGCGGCTCCAAACCTGCAGACATAGACGCGCTCGCAACAATAATCGCTAACGTCTCCAAGTTGGTTATGGATGAGCCAAGCATCAAAGAGTTGGACTTGAACCCTGTCATGGCTTATCCAAAGGGTGCAAAAACAGTCGACGCAAGAATTATCCTTGAGTAAAATCTTTTCCTCTTTTTTAGTCTCTAAATTAGTTTTTTAATTTTAGTTCACTGTCGCTCTGTTTGTTCTATTGCACAAAAAAACAGTCGCCACATAACGGCGCAAATAAAAAACACAATCAAGCCACACTAATAGGCTTAGAGATCACCCAAGAGAGCGAGCGTGTTTTCGTTTTTGTAAGAGACAAAAAAATTAACTATTTGGAAAAATTGTTTTTGTTATTCGTCGCTGTAACCGTGTTCCATTCGGCCATGCGTCTTCTTGTACAGATAATCGTGCTGCTCTTTGTTGACGCCGAAAGTTTCGGTGTGTTTTTTTAGGTCTGCCTCGGTGAAAAATATGCAAGCACAGTGCGGGCATTTGTAGGTGTGGTTCTGGTTTTTCTGCGCCATCAATTTCGCCTAGTGAATGTTTATGTAGATTTTTTTGCCGTCCAATTCTGACTCATGCCAATCCGCTGTGACTTCGCTGCGGCTTGCGTGTAAGTAAACTTTTCTGGCGCGCACTAAACCTGCCATCTCTTCCAAATACGACTCAAGCAGTCCTATACTTTCAGTGTCTAACTCTGCGATGTGAATCGCATCCAGAACTTCGGTGGGTACAAACCCTAACTCTTTACGAAGCGCCTGCACACGTCTTGCCAAGTCACGCATTATGCCTTCACCGAGGAGTTTGTCGTCGCGTTGTCCGCTTACAAAGACTGTGATGTCGTCTTCTTGGCTGCTGACCCAACTTTCTCCGCCAACGTAGTCGGGAACTGCGGTTGCGTATTCTGCGGATTTTACGTTGATCTGTTCTAGGAATAAGCTTTCAAGAGTTTTCAGTGCAGCTAAGGTTTTTTCTGGAGCCACCACAATTGCTTTGGCAAGTGGCCAACGACGTTTAAGTTTACCCTGTTGCCGTGCTGCAAAAGAAATCGAAACCACTTTAAGCAAAACCTCGAACTGTTCCTCCACAGTTTTGTTTACTGCAGCAGTGTTTGGTTTTGGCCAAGCTGCCAAGTTTACTGTTTCGGGTAAGTCGGGTTCGAGTTTTCGGTAGATTTTTTGATAGAGTGCTTCTGCTAGAAACGGCGTAATCGGGTTAAACAGCAAAGTCACAGTCTTTAATGTGTTGTGAAGTAGTGCGTAGATGGTTTGGCGGCGCTCGGTGGTTTCTGGGTCGTCTGTCCAAAGTTCCTTTCTAATCATCGGCACATATAGGCGACTCAGTGTTTCAATAACGAAGTCGTCAAGCACCGCCAATGCGGCGTTGAATTCGCAGCGCTCCAACTTTACAGTGTAATCTGTGATGCGTTGCTGCAAAACTGAAAGCATCCAGACATCAGCTGCTTGTAGTTTTCCAGTTTTTAGTGCCCAATCGAACGAGTACTTTTTGGGGTTGAATTCGTCGAAGGATGCGTTTTCCATGAAGAAGCGGCTGAGGTGGTAGAGTGTGGAGAGGACTTGATAGCTTCTGCGGGTAAGTTCCTGCATATCAAAGCTCATGAAATCGGTGGGTGAACATTTACGGGTCATGTAGAAGCGGCAGAGATCAGCGCTTGTTTTTGCGAGTAACTCGTTTGTTTGGACTACGTTGCCGAGGCTTTTACTCATCTTGCGCCCTTTAGCGTCCTGTGTTAAGCCCTGAAACAAAAACGCCTTGTAGGGTGCTTCTGCTTTTCCAGTTAAGATAACACGTTCGAGCAACAGCGAGTTTGCCCAGCCACGTGTCTGGTCAATTCCTTCGGTGAGAAAAGTTGTGGGGACGTATTTTGCTTCTTCCTCGTCACTGAAGCGTGCATGGGGTGAAGCGCCGCTGTTATGCCAAGTATCCAGCACAAAATCTTCACGGCGCATTGTGCCGCCGCATTTGCTGCATTTGATTGTGATTCTGTCAACCCACGGCTTGTGCAGCTCGAAGTCAGATGGGATTTCTTGTTGTGCGGCTTCGAGAAGTTCTTTTTTGCTTCCGACTAAACGGTGTTCGCCGCATTTTTCGCAGGTCCACATCGGCAGCGGTGTACCCCAGATGCGTTCGCGACTGATACACCAGGGTTTGCCTTCTTTGAGAAAACCGAGGAAACGGTTTTTGGGTTCTTCATAGAAGTATTCGACTTTGTCTGCAGCTTCGAGAACTTTCTGATTAATTTTGTCGGTGCGCAAAAAGTATTCTTTTCGTGCAAGCCAGACAAGTTTGTGGTGACTGCGCCAACAGGTTGGGTACTCGTGCCTGGTTTTTTTGAGCGCTACAAACGCGTTGTGGTTACGCATCTCCTCCACAACCAGCATGTCTGCGTCTCTTGCAAAGACGCCTGCGAATTGTCCTGCGTCTTTTGTGAATTTTACTTCGTCGTCGTAGGGCGCAAAAATCGGGACTTCACGGCGCTTTGCTGCCCAAAAGTCGTCTTCACCGTTGCCCGGTGAAAGATGCACAACGCCTGTGGCTGTGTTTACGTCTACGAAGTCTTCACCCACCACGTGGTGAACAAGGGGGTGTTTGGTTTCTAGTTCTGCCTGTTTGGGGATTATGTCTTTAAGTGGGTAATCGTAACCTTTTCCTTCAAGGCTCTTGCCTTGGATGGTTTCTGTGATTTGGTAGTTTTTGATTTCAAGCTCCGCCATGACGGGTTCGACACGTTGCTTAACCATTATCCAGATTTCGTCGCCGACTTGGACTTTGACGTATTCGGCTTCTGGCTGCACCGCAAGCATCGTGTCTGTTATGACTGTGAAGGGCATGGTTGTCCAAACAAGGAAATACTCGTTTGGAGTGCCTGCGACTTTGAATTTAAAGTAGAATGAGGGATCTTCGACTTCTTTGTAGCTGCCCTCGTAACCGACTTCGGCGCTGCTGAGGCTGGTTTGACAACCGGGGCAGTAAGCAACGACGTAGTGTCCTTCTTCGAGGAGACCTTGATCCCAAGCGGCTTTGAGGATTTGCCATTCCCGCTCGATGTAGCTGTCTTTGTATGTCCAGTACGCTTTATCTTGATTAATCGCTATGCCGAGGCGGCTGTCGGCTTCAAGCCACATCGCGTGGTAACGCATGATTGCTTTTTTGCATTCTTCGATGAAGCGTTCCATGCCGTACTTTTCGATGGATTCCCGCTTGTTGCGCACTCCGAGGAGTTTCTCTACTTCTAGTTCGACGGGTAAACCTTGGCAGTCCCATCCTGCCCAAAACGGCATGTAGTAGCCTTCCATGGTTTTCCATCGGTAACGGATGTCCTTCATTATTCTTCCACGTGCATGACCGATGTGTGGGATACCGTTTAGTGTAGGTGGTCCCTCGACGTATCCGAGGTTGCCCTTTATTGCGGGCGAGTTTTGTAGGGCTTCGAGTTTTTCTCGTATCTGGTTTTTTGTCCAGAATTCACGGATTTCTTTTTCCAATTCAAGCGGCGTATAATTTGGTGGAAGTGTGTTTTTGTTTTGCTCAGCGTTTTGGGAGGTCAAATCCATTACCGTCACGCAAAATATGCAAAAAGACTATATAAAGTATAAACAGCAACAAAACCCGCTGCAAATGAGCTATTGCGACTGATGCTTCGATTGATTTGTGTCCCTTTATTTATGGAGCGCATACGCTTCTGTTTCCACAGTCGCTGAAGCCAGAAGCCACGCTGCTGCTCTGCCCCCTCTTCCCCTATTTTATATATAGTAGCTAAAAACCCAGTTATTTCAAGGATGCCCGGAGCCGCTCAAAATAGCGCAACAAACCCCAGGACTGAAGGATAGCAAATGTTTTATTTGCAGTCAACAAACAAGCTTTGAAAAGAAATGGTCCTCACCTACACAGAGCACGCTAAAGAACGAATGAAAAACAGGGCAATAACCAAAGCCGAAGTTGAAGAGACAATTCGCCATCCCTACTTCACCGTTCCCTCACGCCTCGACAGAATCATAGCTGTAAAAAAGTACGGCGACAAATACCTAAAAGTCATCTGCGAAAAGGGCAACGATAAAATAACCGTGGTCACAGTTTACTGGACAAGGAGACCCTAAAGCTTATGGTAAAGGTTGAGTACGACCAAAAGGCCGACGCCCTCTACATCTGGGTAAGAAAAGCAAAATACGACATAAGCGAAGAACTAGCCGAAAACGTCATAATCGACCTAGACAAAAACGGGCGCATCATAGGCATAGAAGTTTTAGACGCCTCAAAAAACATGGGACAAGAACTAGTTACCAAAATTTTGGCTACTGAGAAACTGGAAGCAACAGCATAAAAAATCACACGACGTCTCAAAGCTGACCTCCCCTCCCTTATATAAACTCGGATTGAGTGTTCTTTAGATATTTTTATTCAGATGCTGGCTAAGCCTTTGTTGTAAATGTTCCAAGCATAAAGCTGAACTTCGTCCGATAAGGAACCCGCAGTCATCCCTGCTGTTGACGTCTACATTTGTTCTGGGCTTTTTTAAGGTTAAAGCGTTTTTGTCGAAGCCAAAAACATATATCTGTTAACTATTCCTGTTTCTTTTCACCCAACTTGGAATCGGCGGAACTATGGATTTAACACAGAAAATCCAGCAACTCAAAAAAGAGAAAAAAGCCATCATCTTGGCTCACAACTATCAGCGTCCAGAAGTCCAAGATATAGCTGACTACACAGGCGACAGCATCGAGTTAAGCCTAAAAGCCATGAATGAAAAAGACGCCGAGCTGATCGTTTTTTCTGCAGTGGATTTCATGGCGGAATCTGCTGCGATTCTCAACCCAAACAAGAAGGTGCTCCTGCCCAGCTTAGGTGCACGTTGCCCAATGGCTCAGATGCTCACGGTTGACGAGATAAAGCGCGCTAAAGCCAAACACCCAGATGCACCTGTGGTTCTCTACGTTAACACCTTGGGTGCCTGCAAAGCGGAAGCGGATATTTGCTGTACAAGCGCCAACGCTGTGGAAGTAGTACAGTCACTGAAGGCGGACACAGTGTTGTTTGGGCCCGACATGAATCTGGCGGATTACGTTGCGGAGAAGACAGGTAAAACTATAATTCCTATTCCTTCACATGGGTTCTGCCCGACACATCTGCTTTTCCAACCTGAAGATGTACAAGTCCAAAAGATCGCTCACCCAAAAGCGGTAGTTTTGGTTCATCCTGAATGCACCAAAGAAATGCGGGCTGTTGCGGACTTTATCGGTAGCACTTCAAAGATTTGTAAATTCGCCAAAGCATCAACCGCTAAAGAATTCATCGTCGGCACAGAAGAAGGCATACTGCACAGGCTTCGAAAAGAGAACCCGACCAAAAAATTCTACCCTGCATATGAAGGAGCCATCTGCCCCAACATGAAACTAACTACGCTGGACAGAATCTACGTTTCACTAAAAGAAGAAAAACATTTAGTTACAGTTCCTGAAGCAGTAGCAAAGAAAGCGCGAGCTTCACTGGAACGGATGTTTGAAGTAAAAAGCTAAACTGAAACAATCATTGACTTGAGGATTTTTACGCCTCTTCTTGTGGCCAAGTCATCGCTTAAGTGCCGTATTTCTGAACCTTTACCTTTTACAGCTATGACTTCAAGACAGTCGTGTTCACCAAGGTGAATATGCATCGTTGAAGAGATAAGGTCTTGGTGGTGATGCTGTGAGTCTGTTAAGTCGCTTTCTAAATTGCGTGTCTCATGGTCGTAAACCATCAGTATTACACCTGTTTGGTTAGCGTTTTCTTCTTGGAGCCATTTGCGTTCTGAAACGTAGAGTCGCACTGCATCTTGGACGGCTTTGCTTCGGCTTTCATAACCCATTTTTTCTATGATTTGGTCAAAGTCTTTGAGAAGGTCAGGTGGGAAGGTTACGCCTACACGGACAATTTTTGACATGACTAATCACTCTGTATGATTGTTTGTTCTCCCTAAAAGCTTTTGGAAAAATCAAGCGATAGTCTTCCGCTTAAGTTCCTTTAAGGCGAAGGGAACAATCACCGCCGCAACGGTTAAGACCTCAACTTTTCCAATTGTCATCGCCGCAATAATCAGCCACTTGTAAGCCAGAGGCATCGCGATTGTGACTGTGCCCAGAGAAGCACCTGTGGTGGAGAGAGCTGACCCCACCTCAAATAGTGCATCAGTAAACGAGATTCCGATCGTTGAGAACAGCGCCGCAAACACAAGCAGTACCAAGATGAACAATAGAATCGTGGCAACTGCGGGTAATACTTCGGAGTTTTGCTCTTTCTTGGGTTTTGTGTTTCTGTGGAAAACAGTTTTTATTTGTTGGCTGGCTGCTTGGCCCACAGTTAGAAACCTTGATATTTTGATGCCTCCAGCCATCGAGAAAGCACAGCCTCCGATAACCATAACCGTAACCAATAGCAAGACGGCGTTAGTATTCAAAGACGATAAATCAAGATATGTCCCACCTGCTGTTGAGGACAAACTAACGACATGAAACAGTGACTCACCAAAACCGACATTTCCAACAAAAACCAAAGCAACACTAGCAGTAACCATTATCGCAAGGAACACTACGATTTCCACTGAGAGTAGCTTTTTGATTTTCCCTGTAAACAAGTGATAGTTAAATGCAAAGTTAACGGAACCCAGAAACATCATAATAACCATAAGACTTTGGGGAACAAACGATAGGTACTGGGGGAACTGCTGTGCACTGGGTGCAAAACCTCCTGAAACCGTGTCGATCACAAAGGTGGCTGTAGCTACTGAATCGCTGTATCCTGAAAGCAGAAATACCCCTGTGAAAACCAGAATAATCAGGGCGTAAATGGCAAAAACTAGGAAAAACATTTTCTTAAAATTCTTAATCAGATTATCAATACCCAACATGCCGCCCAGTCGGGGCATCGCACGTTTAGACTGAAAAAACGCCAACACCAAAAACACCACACCCACACCCCCCATCAACTCAGTTAAACTTCTAAAAACAAGTATGCATCTGGGTAGGGATGCGGTGTTTTCTATGAAGCTAAACCCGGTGGTTGTGAATCCTGAGACGCTTTCGAAGTAACTGTTGGTGAAGCGGTCAAGGGGGTTTGGGCTGTTGAAGGGGTCGGTGTAGATGTAGGGGATGGCGCCGATTAAGGGCAAGATGAGAAACGCTAAAAGCAGCAGTATGCTTGCGGATTTTACGTCTAAGTCTTTGCGTGCGCACAACGCGTTGAGCAAGAATCCGCCGCCTAAAAACGCGATGCACGTTAAGAAAAGCGGAATCAACTGCGCGGTTTCGTTAAAGACAAAGCCTACACCGATTGGCAGAATGGTAAGTAGTCCTGCGGTTTGGAGGAGGAAGCCAAGGTTGGCGAGTATGCGCTGGTTCATCTTGCAATGCAGTGTTCATCTATGATTTTAAGGCTTGCGTGGCTTTCTGGTTTTGAAAAGCTTTTATCCGCCGCCAATCACTTTCTGCTTGATGTCGGGAAAAGAATTCTTCCAAAACCGCTACCAACAACTCGGTTTTACATTAAAAGAGGTTAAGCTACGTCAAGCCATCCGAATCAACAACGCAAACGCTAAAGACAAAAACCTAATCGAACGCCTATCAGGGTTAGGCGTACAACTGGAGAAAATTCCTTTTTTGCAGTCGGGGTATTGGGTGGCTGAATCCAAAGTTTCAGCGGGCGCAACCGCGGAGTATCTTTTGGGTTTGTACTCAATTCAAGAAGCAGCCGCTCAAATCCCAGTGTCGCTCTTTTCAGATTTAAAGGGAAAAAGAGTTCTGGATTGCGCCGCTGCTCCGGGAGGAAAAACTGTGCAGTTGGCTGATGCCATGGCAAACACTGGTGGCATCGTGGCGTTGGATGTGGATAAGCGGCGTTTAGCTGCTTTGAGCAACCACTTGGAGCGTTGCCACGTTGCGAACACGGTTGTCTATTTGCTCGATGCAAGGCAGGCGACTACTCTGGGATTAAAATTTGATCGCGTGTTAGTTGATGCGCCTTGCTCAGGTAACTACGCCTCAGATAGGGACTGGTTCAAAAACCGCACCATAAAAGATGTGGAGCGTAACGCGGCTACTCAAAGACAAATCCTAACTGTCGCCTCTGAGTGCTTAACGGATCGTGGTGAACTTGTTTATTCTACTTGTTCGCTTGAACCTGAAGAAGACGAACTAAACATGGATTGGGCGATAAAAAACCTAAACCTCGAAATTCAAGAAATCGACTGTCACGGAACAAGGGGCTTAACAAATGTTTTTGGCAGAGAGCTGGACGCTTCCGTTGCGCGGTGTAGGCGGTTGTGGCCCGGAGACACGCAGGGCTTTTTTGTGTGCAAACTAAAACGGAGACGAAAACAGTGAAAGCCAGAGCAGTAACTAACTTTGCGTCACAGTTCGGTGTAAACCTATCCTTAAATCCTGAGTTAGTTGTGGAAAAGAACGGGCGTTTCTATTTCGTTAATGAAGCGTTGAAGCCTCTGCTAGTCCGCAAAGACTTTTTCTATGCAGGTGTTTTCTTGGGCAAAGCCAAGGAAGGCAAGTTTTTCCCCAGTTTTAACCTGCTCTCTATGCTTGCACAGAGGGGTGCTCACCGAATCGTTGTTGAACGCAAGGCTGCGTGGCTTTTTATCTGTGGCAGGCCGATTCTTGCGCAAAGCGTTCTGCAGGTTTTTGGTTCAGGCAAGAAAAATATACATGTTTTAGTGTTAAATGAGTTCGGCGAATGTTTAGGTTTTGGCAGAATTGTTGGAAACCTGAACGTAAAGGGTGGTATGGATGAAGTTGCAGTGCGTAATGTTTCTGATGTGGGAGATTTCTTGCGCAGGGAAAGATAATTGGGTTTTTTTGGTTATTTGACTAGTTAATGTTTGTTTTTAAGCGGTTTTTTTCAGCGCGAAACACTTTTGGCTGCAGTACATTATTTCAATTATTTGATGAGTTATTGGACAATTATCAACGGTGTTTGAGCGATAAACTTATATATGTTTACGTTTAATGTGAATTCCATAACACATGGAGAGCAAGCCAAACAGTCACAAGAGGTATTTGAAAAATGAAGAATTTTAAAAACGCGGCATGGAAAGAACAAGTAACAACAGTAGTTCAAAAAATCCAGGAAAACGACGTAAAATTTGTGAGACTGCAGTTCACCGACATAAACGGCTTCCTCAAAAACCTAGCCGTAAGCGCCAAAAACATCGAAAGTATATTCGAGAACGGGCAATCCTTCGACGGGTCATCAATCACAGGATACAGACCCATCGAAGAATCAGACATGGTTCTCTACCCAGACCCATCAACCTTCGCAGTCTTGCCTTGGAGACCAAAAGAAAAAGCCTCAGCAAGACTAATCTGCGACGTCTACACCCCACAAAACCAACGCTTTGAAGGCGACCCAAGATACATCCTCGAAAGAGCAGTTGAAAAAGCAGCAAAAGCAGGTTACACATTCATCTGCGCTCCAGAACTGGAGTTCTTCATCGTTAAAGAAAGCGAAAACGGCGGCTTACCAACCCCCATCGACTTAGCAGGCTACTTCGACTTCCACCCAGGCGATTTAACTGATGACCTCAGACGAGAAATTGCAGACACAGCTGAAGCCTTCGGCATCGACATAGAAATCAGCCACCACGAGGTTGCTTTGGGACAGAACGAAATCGACTTCAAATACGGTGAAGCTCTCGAAACCGCTGACCGCGCAATAACTATGAAGATGTGCGGTAAAGTCGTCGCAGCACGCAACGGCTACATCACCACATACATGCCTAAACCCTTCCAAGGCATCAACGGAAGCGGCATGCACACTCACCAAAGCCTCTGGAACAAAGAAATGACACAAAACCTCTTCTACGCCGACGACGCCAAAAACGGTTACCTCTCAGAACTCGCACGCAACTACATCGGCGGACAACTCGCACATGGACGCAAAATGGCGGCAGTCCTAAACAGTTGGCCAAACAGCTACAAACGTCTCGTCCCAGGATACGAAGCCCCAGTCTACCTCGCATGGGCACACAAAAACCGCAGCCCACTTATCCGTGTCCCCAACTTCGGCGGAAGAAAGAGCGCGGCCAGATGCGAAATTCGATGCCCAGACGGTGCAGGCAACCCATACTTACAGTTCGCTGTGCTACTTGCCACTGGTCTTGACGGCATAAAGAACAAGATTGACCCAGGCGACGCAGTAGAGTTAAACGTTTACCACATGAGCTATGAAGAACGCAAACAACGCGGAATCGTTTCATTACCAGAAAACCTAAAAGAAGCACTCGACGAACTTGAAACCAGCGACTTGATGCGTGAAACCCTCGGTCCAGTAACGTTTGAGAACTTCCTTAAAGAGAAACGTCACGAATGGGACCTCTACCGCTTACAAGTCACTGAGTGGGAAGTCAACCGCTACATCAAACGACTCTAAACAACAAAAAAGTAAGCCTTTTGGCTTACCCCAAAATTTTCTTTTTTAACTTTTAATTTTTTCAACCAACAGCGACAACGGAACCAGACACTGTTGGCGGGTTGCTAGCTCTTTAAGCATAACCGCACCTTCTTTGAGTTCCCGTTCACCTAAGATGACGGCGTAATCATCTTTTCGTTTGTCTGCGTCTTCGAGGGCTTTAGCCATCTTGCGGCCCATAACCTCAAACTCAACCGCGATTCCTGCTGCACGAAGATGCTGTGCAATCTTGAGCGCCTCAGCTTTCAACGAATCATTGATCGCCATAACTGCAACTTTTTTAGCTGTTTTTGCGGTGAACACGGCTTTTTGTTCCTGCAAAGCAATGGCAATGCGGTCTATGCCGTGTGCGCAGCCGACTGCGGGTGTGGGTTCGCCGCCGAAAACTTCGATGAGGCGGTCGTATCTTCCGCCGCCGCCTAAAGCTATCTCTAATTCGGGGATGTAGATTTCAAAGATCATACCGGTGTAGTATTCTAAGCCACGCGCAAATCCTGGGTCAACAGTAACTTTTAGGCCTGCACTTTGGGTGATTAATGCTAGGATTTCGTAGAGGTTTTCTGCTGCTGCTTGGGCCTTCTCGTATCCACTAACGTGGTTCTTTATCTGTTCAACGGTCTCTTTCCAGGTTGCGCCTTTGATTTCAAGTAAGCCTCTGAGCATTTCACGGCATTTCTCGGAAGCAACAAGACTGAGTGCTTCACCGTACTCTTTTTTATCCATACGTTGGAAAACTGCGTTTTGGGTTTTCTCGTCGATGCCCTCTTGATTTAGGATTCCGCGGATTACCCCTATGTGACCTATTTTGAAAGCAAACCCCTGCAAACCTAAAGATGCAACCATACTGTTTGTTAACAGCACGATTTCAGCGTCTGCTTCAGGCTTAGAGGAACCCATCAACTCAAAGTTTGATTGCCAAAACTCTCGGTACCTGCCTTTTTGAGGTTCATCGTAACGGTAAACTGTGCCTACAGAAAATAAGCGAAGCGGTTTAGGTTCATTTTTCAGCGCAGTGGTTACTAGGCGTGCGACTGAGGCTGTGAATTCTGGGCGTAGCGCCACTTGACGCTCACCCAAATCTTTGAAGATGAACATGCGTTGGCGGATTTCGTCGCCTGATTTGGCGCTGAGTAGCTCGAGAGGTTCGACGTGGGGGGTTATGACTTCTTTGAAGCCATAGAGATCGGCTGTTTGTCTGGCGGTAGCTATGATGTTTGTGAAGGTCTTTGCTTCTTCGCCGATGAGGTCGCGCATTCCGCGCACAGGCTGGAAAGTGGAAGGCATTTTACTGTACACCTAAGATAGCATTAAGATAATATGTTGTTCTTTTAAAGTCTCGCTCACAATTTCAGAAGAAAATGTTATGCGCTGTATGCGTAAAGGCCTGTTCAACACCTAAAGAAGCGATAAGCAGTATGGAAAGGTAGATATTTTACGGGTTCCACAGCAACACTATAATTGAGCTTAGATTGGACTGGGCTCCACTTTAAGTTCAGTTAATAGAGGGGAAACATGCAGACCGACGACTTACAGGGTGTACTAAAAGGACAAAAAATCGCCTACTTCTCCATGGAAGTAGGACTAACCAATGCGATTCCAACCTATGCAGGGGGGTTGGGCACCCTTGCAGGCGACGCCATCCGTTCCTGTGCCGACCTCAAAATACCCTTGGTTGCAGTCACCTTAATCAGTAAAAAGAATTATTTTAGGCAAAAACTCGACGCAAACGGTCGCCAGTCAGAGTTGCCCAATGAATGGGAACCCGAAAAGTTCATGACTCTTTTGCCAAACGAAGTTAATGTCCAAATTGAGGGCCGCACTGTTAAAGTCAAAGCTTGGCTTTACAAGTATCAAAGCATCACAGGCGGAGTAGTTCCGGTTCTTTTCTTAGACACAGATTTTGATTCAAACACTCAACAAGACCGCGAAATATCCTTCTACCTCTACGGCGGAAATGAACGCTACCGCCTCAAACAAGAAGCCATCCTTGGATTCGGCGGTGTGCGAATGCTTGACGCATTAGGGTTTAAGGTACGCAAGTACCACATGAACGAGGGGCATTCAAGTCTTTTAGCGGTTGAACTTTTACGGAAATACGCGATGGATGAGGAAAAAGTTCGTGAACTCTGCGTCTTCACTACCCACACCCCAGTTGAAGCGGGGCACGACAAATTTACCTACGACTTAATTCGTGATGTGCTCGATACAGTTGACCTATCAATCCTTACCGAATACGGCGGAGAAGAACGCCTCAACATGACCTGCTTAGCACTCAACTTAAGCAACTACGTCAACGGTGTCGCTAAGCGGCATCAAGAAATCTCCAGCAAAATGTTCACAGGCTACGAGATTCACGCAATAACAAACGGTGTGCACTCCTACACTTGGACGGGTGAGGCATACCGTAAACTCTTTGACAAGTACCTGCCAGGTTGGGCAATCGAACCTGAACTCCTGGCAAAAGTAGACCTTATCCCAGACGAAGAAATCTGGCTAGCCCATCATCAACAAAAACAACACCTGATTGATTACGCAAACCAAGCTACAGGCAGCCACTTGGAACCCGAGGTTTTCACGTTAGGTTTCGCACGCAGAGCAACCGAATACAAACGCGCAACCCTGCTGTTTTCAAACCTTGAACGATTACGTTCAATCAGCCACATACGCAAATTGCAAGCGATTTTTGCAGGCAAGGCACACCCCAGAGATGAAGGCGGCAAACGACTCATCGAGCAAATCTACAGTTTCGCGCGTCAGCTAAAGGGCGACATTGAAGTTGTTTACTTAGAAAACTATGATATGGATATAGCTGCAAAGATAGTTGGCGGCGTAGATGTTTGGCTCAACACTCCGCTTCGTCCGATGGAGGCGTCAGGAACCAGCGGTATGAAAGCAGCACACAACGGCGTCATGAACTTCAGCGTCTTGGACGGCTGGTGGATTGAGGGTTGGATAGAAAACCTAACAGGCTGGGCGATTGGACCGCACCCGAACGAAAATGTTGATGACCCTGTTTGCTTTGCGAAAGAAAACGAAGACCTCTACAACAAACTCGAATACGTCATCATGCCCACATTCTATGACCGCCGGGACCAATGGATTTCCTTGATGAAGAACTCGATAGGTAAAATTGCCTACTACTTTAACAGTCACAGAATGATGCGCAGATACGTTACAGAAGCATACCTATAACCAATTTCGCCGATATATGTTCCCCAAATTCCACTGCTTTAAACCCAAAATTTAGCGCTTCATTTTACGGCACAACACATGACAGAATATAGCGGGGATAATAACGTGATCCAACAATGCTGAGCCAAGTGTTAACCTCAAACCTTGATACTAACATTCGCCCAGTTTTTCTAGGTAAGTGACAAATTTTTCAAGTTCAGCCTTATCCATATGCACGATGGATTTGCGTTCCGCTTTGACGTATTTTCGGAAGGCATCCAGGCATTGAATGGCGTGTGTGTTTTGTTTGTAGGTTCGGATTTGGTCGCGCTCTATTTTTATGCGGTAGAGTGTCGCGATAAATGTGGCTAAAACAACCATCGTGTTTGTTACAATTACCAGCAGTGAAATATCCACGTCAACCATAGCGGTGCCCTTTTAAAATAGAAGGGAAAGAGGGGTTATTTTTGGTTTATGCTCAGCAGTGCCCGTTGCCGTTTTCAGGCAGGATTTTCAGGACACGGAGGATTTTTTTGAATTCTTCCTCTTTAAGCGATGCGCGGCGACCGTTAGCGTAGATGTCTTTGACGGTTTCAACCACCATGGCGACTGTACCGTCGTCGGGGACAGTTCCAGTTAATTCGGTGATTTTGTGTTTTATGATGCCTTTACCTGACTGTTTGCCGATAGTTAATCGTCGCGTGTTGCCAACCAACTCTGGGGGATAAGGCTCGTAGGTCCAGGGATCATTGAGAACGCCGTGTGTGTGGATGCCTGACTCATGTGCAAATCCATAGTCACCTACAATTGCTTTGTTAGGCGGCACAACGAAACCTGTGGCTTTGCCGATGAAGTCTGCGACTTGCTTGAGTTTCTGTGTTTTGCCCTCAAACTTTTTGAAGCCCCTGTGTAGGTAGAGGTTAAGGATGATTTTCTCGGTTTCTGCGTTTCCTGCACGTTCACCTATGCCCAAGTATGTGGTGCTTGCATACACTTTGTCGTATAAGCCTGAGGCAGCTTTTATTGCGGCCATAGTGTTGCCGACTGCGTTACCAAAGTCATCGTGAGCGTGGATTTCTATGGCGGGGATTTTGGTTTCCTTCTTGATTGCCTTCACTTTTGCGGGGATACCGATGGGTAGAGGCGCTTCTTCGTCGGGCAACCCGATGCCCACGGTGTCGCATATGCGGTAGCATTCTGCACCTGCGTCTGCAACGGCGTTGATGAATTTCTTTTCAAACGTCCAATCTGCGCGTGTGCTGTCTTCGCCGTGTACGAATGTGCGTAATCCGCAGGTTTTGGCTGCGTATTCTGTAACTTCGACTACGTTGGCTAGGATTTGTTCGGTGGTTTTTTCTGGCCATTTGGCTTTGAAGTGTATGAATGAGACGGGGTGGGATATTCCTACTTCTTTGAAGCCACATTTTACTGCGCTGTCGATGTCGTCTTTAACTGCGCGGCACCACCCAGCGATACGCATGTCGAGGTTTAGGTTTTGGATGAGTTTAGCTGCTTTTTTGTCCGGTTCTTGGTAGTGGAACATTTCTATGCGTTCAACGCCGACTTCTGAGAGTAGTTGCGCTACTTTGGCGGCGTCTTTTGGTCCAGCGGCTAATCCTGGCATTTGGAGGCCGTCTCGGAGGGTGGTATCATCTATTATTGCTTCGGTTTTTAGGGGCTTCATTTTGAAGAAGTAATCTTTTATGTCCATTTTTCGCTCTTCTCAGTCTATTTTTTGCGTTTCTCCCAACGCATTTTTGTAATGGATATTATCCCGTTATCTGCTGTTGATAAACATTTCTGTATAATGTTTGTAAGTTTGTCCAATAGAATATGTGACTTAACTTTTGTTTGTCTTGTCAGAATGTCAACAAAACCTTTACATAGCGACAAACTAAAAGTTGGAAAAAAGCGCCTTAAGCGTACCCGAAACCGCCAAAACATGCAACGCCACAGACAAACCAGCCACTGAAGTCACAGCCGCCAAAGAAGCACGCAGAAAAGGCAAACACACAAGTGAAACCCTAACCACCGCAACCTTACGCTCCACGTCGAACGAAACCAAAGCCAACCCAGACTGACTTGCCCCCACCTCACCATACAAACGCGTAAAAGACGCCCAAACAGCATCCAAAAAATCCCGCTCCGCTGGAACACCGTCACAATCAAGTTGAACTGCTAAATATCTACGTTTAACCCGCTTCAATCCTGTTTACCCTCCTTGACTAAACGAATGCCTGGAGCAACAAACGATGCATCGAGTTTTTCGCGGTTACGCTGAACAATAGCCATCGGATTAGAAGAAACAGCGTCCAAAGCCTCGGCTTCGTTTAACCCGAACAGGTAAGCTAAACTTGCCATGTCCCGAGGCATACGCATAAGGGAAGTCTCGCAGACACCGCTTGAGAGGACAACTGGAACTCGGAATTCGCGGGCAAGAACAACTTCGCGCCGCAAACTTGAAAGCAACCTCACACGTGGCGGACCCTCAAGCATCAGAAGAGGTTTTATGTTTACTTCTAAGGCGGTTTGGCTGCAGCTTGCAAGTTCTGCTTCGGCGCCGTCAAAAAACCGTTTACGGTAGTCTATGCTTTGGAAGTTTATGAGGTCGACGCGGTGGTCTTTGGCTGCTTGGCGAGCGATTTCTTTGTTGTCGCAGAAAATGCAGATAACTTCGACCTTGCGACGAGCTTTACGTAGGAAACGCATGAGGTCTTCTTGGTTCCGAGGTTTAAAGTCCGCCCTAACAACAAAATCCAACCCGACCTCAACACAAGTTGCTTTGAGTGCAAGGGTTTGGTCTTCTTCAAGTTGCCCGCAAAAAGGAATGCTGATAGCTGTGTAGCCCAGTTTTGCTGCCTTCTCGATCACACGCCGAGTTGACTGTGTATCTTTAGGGTTCACCCGTAAATGCAAATCCACAAACGTACGCTTCATGGCAGCAACCCAAACTGCTTAGCCAACTCTACAACTTCGTCGCTGGTTTTATCCCTAAAATGAACCTTCAAATGAATAGGATCATTCTGCGTAAACTTTGTCTGCCCCAAAAAAGCCGCCTGCTTATCAAAACGCAAGTACAAGTTCCCCTTCTCTAGGTGCAATTTGATTTCGTCGTTTAGCTGAGCCTTGTCTAAAGAGCTAAGGTTTGCGCCTATTTTCTCAAGTGCAGACGGGAGGAGTTTGCGGTCTGTTAGTTTAGCGGTTAGGAGGATAATGGGGTTTGAGTGGTGACCTGAAAGAGCGGCTTTTTCGAAAACTAATGATTCGGTAAGTGCTTCAGTGAAGAGGTTTTTTGTTGCTGTTTCTACCTTTGCTTGATTCTCTGTTGCATGAGCAAAAACTCGTACGTCGATGTATCCTACAGATTTGGTCAGGTCTCTGTTTTTCTCCATGGCGGTGCCTCTTTTCCTGCTGGTTGTATTCGATCTGGTGAGATTTAGAAGTTTTGATTACACAAACATAAAAAGAAAAAACGCAAAACAAAAGCGACAAAAATTTGAAGGGCACTCAAAAAAAGAGTGCATAGTAATTTGCGGTTTTAGGCTTTTGATTTCTTGGCGTGTGCCTTAATCGCAGCCACGTTTTCCTCATGTTCGCTCTTTCGGCGCACATCAACAGGTAAGCCAGCCCGCTGAGCTTGCTGCTTGCTGATGCCTGCAGCTTTTAGCTCGTTTATGCTGAAGCCTTTGCCCTGTTTTTGTTTGCCCTTCTGGCTAACAATGGTGGGTTTTATGTGGTGCATTTATTGGCCGTCTCCTTTGCGTTGACGTTTTACGCCGTGGTGTTTCTTTGCGCCTTTTCGGTGGCTTGGTCGCACTTTTTCTGCGCCTGCACCGCGGTGATGTAAGCCTCTAACGTTTTTGCCTGCGCTGGTCATGCTGCGGAAGACACGGCTTGTGTGCTGTTTCTCGGTGATCCAACTGATGTCTTTGTCAGTTTTTATGGTCGGTGCGTTGGGGTCCACAAGGATCACTTCGAACCATTTGTGTCTGCCGTCTTCGCCAACCCAGTAGCTGTTAAGTACTTCTAGGTTCGGGAAGTGTTTTGCAGTTCTTTCTTCTGCGATTAAGCGTAGGTTTTTTGCGGGCTTGAATTTGTTGACACCCATACGTTTGGGGCGTCTGCCTGCTTTTGGCCGTAATTTTCTAAGTCCACCTCTGCGGACTTTGGTTCTTGCAACTACGAAGCCCTGTTTGGCTTTGTAGCCGAGTTTTCTTGCTTTATCAAGTCTGGTTGGGTTCTCTATGCGCACAGTCGAAGGCTGTTTTCGCCATTCTACGAGGCGTTGGCGCATGAGTTCATCGACGAAACTGTCTTCGGGTTTCGCCCATTCTTCAGCTATGTATTTGTATGCCATGTTTCAATCACTTTTGTATCTATTGTTTGCGGTTCAGCCTTTCGGCCACATCCCAACGGACAAGGTTGTCCGCCTGCAATTTCACATCAAAACGTCATGCAACGAAATAAACCTTTTCCAGAAGTAGCAAACAATTCCAGACAACACAATACCTTAGACCATCTACAATATGAAACATTTCTATACCCTTATAGCTAATCGCCCATAATGTAGCAACCACCCAAGCATAAAGAGTGAAACATGAAATCGCCGACGAACCGTATCTCTATCTTTAGAAGGCTTTTTAAAAACATGTGACAGTTTAAGTTTATGTCTTTTCAAGCGCTCACGTACACATTGCGCGCCAAGCGGTTCTGGATTTGGCAAATCAGCGGCGCCGCCATATACGCTGTGCCCGTAGTGATTCGGCTTGCCACAGGCAACGTCGTTTTGCCCATACTTGGGCTGCTTGAAACCCCCTGGATCGACCACTATGTACCAGGCAATTTGGTTGAAAAGATTTTGGTTAACGCGTTTTTCCCAGGCGGAGCAGGAGCAGTTGCAGGCGAAATCTACTTTTCCTACGCCAAAAAAGGCCAAGCCATCAGCAAACGACGGAAGTATCTGCATCGTCTTGCGGGTGCGTTGCTGTGGACGACGGCGTGGTCGCTTTTCCAACTCTGGGGAAATCTGCAAAACATCTGGGGCTCATACGGCGGCAACCTCTTCGAGTACCCCATGGTGTACCCGCTGAACTTCCTACTGGCTTCACTTTCGATTTTCACGCCAACGGTAATCGGTTTCGTTGTGGACAAACTGAAAAAAGCCTGCCACAGAACCGCTTAAAAGTTAAGTAACACATTTACCTAACCTTTCCCCATGTCGTCATTCCACGTTAGACGCAAAGACCGAGAAATCACCAACACCTCCGAGATGCAGCAGGTTCTTAAAGCCACAAAATACGTCACCATAGCCTTATGTATGAACAACGAGCCCTACCTTGTTTCGTTAAGCCACGGCTACGACCAAGCTAAAAACTGCCTCTACTTCCATTGTGCACCGGAAGGCAAAAAACTGGTCTACGCGCAGGTTAACCCGCAGGTTTGGGGACAAGCCGTTCTGGATTATGGAGTCACCGACGAATGCGACTACGCCTACACTTCAGTGCATTTCAGCGGCAAACTAAGTCTTATCACGGATTTAGAGGAAAAGAGGCATGCGCTTGAAACCCTTGTACGCCAAAGCTCCAACACCCCTGAAGAGAAACTGGCGCGAGTGAAGCCTGAAAAACTCGCCAAAACCACAATGTGTAGAATAGACCTCACCTACATGTCGGGTAAGAAGCACCAAGCGCCACCCAAAACGCAGCCCTAACCGCCAAGTTTTGCCCAATCTACCTGGTACACGTATAGGCCGTCTTTGGCGTAAACCTGTACCAACCAATTTATTTCGTTTAAATGCGCAATGCATCCGGGATAGTTGCGCAACTCGTCGTTACCCACATAAACGTAGCTAACATTGTATGTTTGGATTACTGTGGATAGTTGGCTCTCGGTGCCGTTGTAAGCGCCATCGATTGCTTTCTCTCGTGCGTTAACTTCACTTAGCGGTTCGCCGTGTCCATAAGGCCAATAAACATACGATGAAACCCTAAGCCGCCCCGCAATCATCGACGGTGGACACTGAATGCTATAATAAGTCAAAAACACCGAACCCTCAGGTGTGTTCTCCTTGATCCAGATGCCGACTTGGTATTCGCCCCAACTGACCCCCGTGTAGTCGGTGCCTACATTGTAGATTATGACGCTAGCCGAGGTAATCACGGATAGCAACACCAAAGTTATCACAACGATTTTTTTGGTTTTCGCCAGCATAATTCCGCTCAGCACAGCGATGGGCACCCAGGCGAAGATGAAAAACTTGTACATGTCCCAAACCCAAGGCGTCATCAACAAAATATTGGGGATCAAAAACAGGAACAGAAACGTCAATTTGAGGTATTCATGACCCGGTTTGATGAATGAGACAATGGCTAAGATGAAGGGTACGCCGAGGTTTAGGAAGTAGTAGAGGAAGGGATTCTGAGCGAACTGCGAAATAAAGGCGGTGCTGAGGCTGATTGAAAGCGGGGGGCCACCTGAAAAGATAAACGGCAAAGCAAAAACGCTTGGCAGAAGGAAGTACAAGTAGCCTCTGTGGATTTTTCGCATGCTAAAAATGACCGCCGAAGCGTAGGCAACGTAGCAACAGAAGAAGGCTACGTTGTGGAAAGGAAAAACCAATCCTGTGAGTATACCTGCGAGCAAGAGGCGGTTTTTGTCGCTCATATCCCGCATCAACGCGAGAACCAGTGCAAACACAGGCAACCCCATCAGCAAGGGTCGCTGCTGCAGTAAGTTATCGAAAATCGAAGGCAGCCCAAACATCTGCCCAAACTGGTAGATGTAATTCTGGTATGGACTAAACGTTCCGTCGAATAAGGCTGAGAAGAGCCCAGTATAGCTGAAACCCCAACCGAAAATCCCCAAAACCGTAGCGACAAACGCAGCGCGCCGCCCATAATGCCGCGCCAAAGCATAGATGGCAACTGCGAACACGACGATAAACAACGCGTTCAAAACGGGTAATGCCGTGGGCAAGTAACCGTAGACTTTCTCAACTATGGCGGTGTGAAAATCGACGAAGTAGTGGTATGTTAGGGGTGTACCGATGTAGTTAGGGGTTTGGGGTGGGAAGTTGCCGTTGTTTAGGCTTTCTATTATGTCGTAGTGGAAAGGGGTGTCTTGCCAGTTAGAGCCTGTAATGATAATGCCGTATTGGTTGCCCCGCCAGACACTTAGGCAGAGCACTGAGAGCGAAATTAGAAAGATTATTGTGAAAAGCAGCAGGTTGCTTTTTTTGAGTTGACCAATTCTCAGCAGACTTTGAGGTTTAAGGGGTTCGCCTTTTTTGTAAACAACCAAAAGGTAAATTGCGGCTAAAACAAAAAAGCACAACCCGATTGTCAGGTTGGAGTATCCTAAAACCAACGACAAATAATAGATCAGTTGCACCGAAACTAAAACGCTAAAGATGGGGATGAAAGCCCAGACTTCATGTGATTTCAAGTGGAAGAAGCGGTAGGCAATTAAGCCTGGAACCAGAAAAGTGAAAATCAACGCCGACAAAACGGCTACATAGCTTTGAACAAAAGAGACGGCAGCCAAGAGCAACAGCACTGTCGAGAGCCAATATTTCTGTAAAACCGCCCCTTGAGCCGTGTTTGCTTTGACCCTTGTCAATTTCGGTCACTGTGTTGAACAGGTAAATGCTTCTATGCACTATTAAAGCCCTCGCTAAACAGTCGCCATAGATATAGATGCATGCTTTGTTATGTTTAGACAAAGCGTTAACCGTCAAATCCGAGAAAGGTTAATTAGCTAAAATAATGTGTATTGTTGCGGCGCATTAGTTTGCCCAGGTAGTATAGTTCGGCCCAGTATATGCGGCTGTCGCCCGCAGGACCCGGGTCCAAATCCCGGCCTGGGCGCCACTTCTCCACATTTCAGGCGGTTTGTGTGATTTTGAATATAAATAGCCGCTAAAGATTGGGTTTTCACAAGCAATAATAGTATCGCAAGATTAACGATATGGTGATTGTCATGCAAAAAGACGAAATACCCTGCGCGACTTGTCAGTCATGGAAAAGAGAGCAGAAAAAGTTTTCCTGCAACCCAGATGGCTGTAAACAACTCACGGCATGGCTGTTTAAGCATGCACCCCAACTCTACAAGGGAAACGTCCAGATGCAAGCGCATGTTCCAGAAATCGCAATCCAATACGTAGTATAATCACATTGGTCGTCACTACATTTTTCTGTCAAAAAATCATTTAAACACAGCATCACTTATTTTTTAGTGGTCCCAAAGATGAGCATCACCCCCAAAGTAGTCACCTTAACCCCCGAAAACTATACAGAACTATGTTGCCCCTGCTTTCTCAACCCAAAACAGGAAGGACACCAAATCAAGCTGGAATGGCTCAAAGACCGATTATCCGAGGGCTTAACCATAAAGCACCTGTTACTTCAAAACGAAAAGAAACCCAACGGCTTCATCGAATACACCCCTGGCGAGTATGCATGGCGAGCTGTGGATGCAGCAGACTACTTGTTTATCCACTGCATCTGGATGAACCCCAACAAGTACAAACAAAAAGGCTACGGTTCACTTCTACTCCAAGAAGCAATCAAAGACGCAGAGCAGCAGAATAAGGCAGGTGTTGCGGTTGTGACAAGCGATGGACCCCACATGGCAGCTAAAAACCTATTCCTCAAGAATGGCTTTGAATTAGTTGCCCAAGATGACCGTTTTGAATTGCTCGTTAAACCTCTGCGCAAAGCGGCTTTGCCCAAGTTTAAGGATTGGAGAAAACAGCTCCTGCAATACAAGGGGCTTAACGTTGTTTATTCCAACCAGTGCCCATGGGTCGCTCGTTCCATCCGAGACTTAACTGCAATGGCTAACGAAAAGGGTTTGGATCTCAAAGTGACTGAATTAAAAACCGCCAAAGAAGCCCAAAACGCGCCTTCAATTTACGGAACCTTTACGCTAATCAACGATGGAAAAATATTTGCCGATCACTACCTATCTACAACACGCTTCTTAAACATCTTAAAGAAAGAACTAAAGCTGATAAAATAATCCAAAAAATTCAAAGGATTAACAAATCGCTTAGTGCTCGAGCTTTTTTAAATGAACCTGTGCAGAAAAGATATGAACCAACATTTGCCCACTATAAACAGACATGACTTTAACCCAAAAACCACCCGCACCAACGCAGAACCCTAACAACTGGCTAGTGGATGTTATACGAAAAGTCAATAAAAACGCCCTCGACCAGCAAGTCATCACCCACAGCAACAGCAGCCTCTGCGTCCTGTGCAAAGGCGCACGGTTTCTCTGCGGCAAAACCCGCTGCCCAATCATGGTTAAAGTCAACACCTTCCTCAAAAGCGTCCCTTTGATGGAAACCCAAGACATCGACGGCATGTCGCCGCCCAGCGTTTTCATAGGCAGAATCGGCTACCCCAACGTCTACATTGGGCCGCTGGTGCCGCCTGTGCATGAGGACACAAGCATCTATGACTTGCCTGAGCAGTGGTTCGGCAAATCCATGGATGAAATCGTCGGTTTCCGCAGTCTCCTCGTGAGGGGGAAACATCGCGTTAACGTGCAAAAAACCACCGACTCAAACAAGATTTTGGATCAGACACGCGATTTGGCCCTTGCCGACAACAGCGTAGACATTGAACTTAACCTAACCAAAAAACCCCGCGGTTCCATACACCTCGACGATGACGTGCAGCCGTTTGGGCCCTCAGCCCCCATCCGTGACCTCCATGTTGGCAGCGCCCGCTATAACGACAAAATTGAGAAAGCCTACTACGACACAGACCTTCGGGCTACCAATGCGGTGGTGGAACTCTACAATCGCGGTGTCATGGTTACTAAGATTCAGAAGGCGTTTAGCGTCGGCGCTTTTGGTATTGAAAAGAAGCGGCGGCTTGTGCCCACACGCTGGAGCATCACTGCAGTCGATGACATCATCTCTAAAAGTTTGGTTGAGAAAGTGAAGACTTTCCCAGAAATCAACGAGTACCGCGTGTATGAATCCATCTATTTGGATAACGTGTTTGAGATTTTGATGATTCCCCAACAGTGGAGCTACGAATCCATGGAGGCATGGTACCCTGGCACAGTCTGGAACCCCGGCGGCTCATCAGTGGCTATCTACTCTGATTGGGAAGGCAACAGTGGACGCAGCACCTACGCCGCAATCGGCGGCTGCTACTACAGCGCCCGCCTCGCAGTGTGCGAGTTGCTCCTAAAAGAACGCCGCCAAGCAACCGCCATCGTGCTGCGAGAAGCCCGCCCAGGCTACATCATGCCCATAGGCGTGTGGCAAGTCCGCGAAAATGTACGTAACGCCATGCGCCAGAAGCCCTACATGTTCAAAAGCCTCGCGGAGTCACTGCAGTTCATCGGGGGCAGGTTTGAAATCCCAATGCAACGTTGGATACTGCAGAGTCAACTGCTTCAGAAGGCGCTGTTCCAGCGACGCATAAGCGATTTCTTTTCAGCCAAGTAATCTTTTCATTTTAGGGAGGGAAATGTTCAAGAAATCTTCCCAGAAATTTCTTTTCTTGGGTGGAACTTGCGTTGTGTTCTTGATGTTGATGAGCGGTTCGGTTAGTTTGTTAAATTTTGTTTCCAGTTGTTCTGAAACCTTTGCAATTTGAACAGAGGTATATCCTTTCAATGGGTTGTATTTTCTATTTTTAATATCTGAATCAAGATCCAATATGATGTCTTGAAGTAAAGTAGTCTCTATTAAAAGCGAACTAATCGAGTTTACCTTTTGTTGTGTTTGTTCTAAACCACTTTTAGTTTCAAATAATGAACCGCCTAACATAGATAAGCGGTGAACATAGGTACTAAGATCAGCGCCCGAGTTTTCCATTTTGGCTACTTCGTTGTTGATTTTTCGGAGTTTACTTCTAAAATCGCGGGGGATGCTTAACAGGTATGGAATGCTCCAGACTTTTGCAATTATTTTTTTTTTCTAAATTTTTCGTCCCTAAATTCGTCTTCTAAATTAATAAGGGTAAATGCTCTACGTACTTTTTTAGAACAAGCCACTGCCTCTTGAAATTCGCATCCTGCAGATAAAAAGAGTTTCTCCAAAGGAACACAGCGATCGTAACAAGTATAGCTTTCCGTAATGACCCGGCGAATTCTAAAAATACATTCCAAACTGCGTTCCCTACTTTTCTTTTAGAGATATCTTGCTTGCCAGCTATTTTGTCCTGCAAGAGATAAATTTTTCTGGTCAACAATATAGATTATTACTTGGTATTCCAGCTTTTTGAGTTGTTGAATCAAGAAGCGAATCGGACACATCAAATTGAACTATATTTCTGTGCACGCATCGAACGCAATGGCGATCTCTACTTTCTGATTCTTTAGAATCACCTCCATAAATTTTTTCTTGGAGCTTTGACGTAAGCGTAATATAAATCATGCGAACACATTTCCGTTTGCGCTATCAATATGCCTCATAGACTCTGTTATCATTTCAGCCAGTCTTTCAAAGTTCAAGCCCAAGCGGCATACCATTGGTGTGTCGATTATTCGCCAGATGATCCATCATTGATGGGTGAAGACAACGCTAAACAAGAAGTCACGTGGATAGCCAAAACCGTAGTTCTCTTGAAAGAAACTTTCCACACAAAAAGCGGAGTTATCGAGAAACAAAAGCTCGTGCATCTCTACCCCGACCAGTTAATGTGGGTTTCCACACACATTTCAGGTCCAAACAAGCATTCACAATTCATCTACGAAATTAAACCCGAAGGCGATGGTGGCTCGTGTCTAGAGTTTACTGCTCACCACATTGAACAAAAAGAAAACCTGACATCTCAGGAGCAAAAAGTTCTGACTGACCGCTTGTGTAAAGCGGATTGTGACCTCTGGAAACGTTTAGCTAAAGCCATGGAAAAAGAACTCACCCCTCAACCTCCCCATAAATGAGGCAACTTTTAAAAAAACCAAGCCCTCTATACCATCACAGACCCTAATGGTTACCACCCAAACAACCCCCTCTATTCTCTCCTTTTCAGGTCAAAAAGGTAGCCGACCAGAGGCTGAGGCGGCAGCGGTTTTTGCAGTTGCAGAGATGGCGCGAAATAAGGGGGGCGGTTTGCTTTCAAGGCAACCCCAAGAGAAATTGGCCTTCCTCGCCAAAGCTGGGTATCCCGTGTGGTTGTTTCCAAAAGACAAAATGGTCTTGTTGTTTGATGGTTTAGGCGGCTTTGCACACAATTTGCAGTTTACGGAAGCGCTTTCCGCAAAAGAATTTTTAGCTGCCTTAGAGGCAAATCAGCGTCCCAGAGAAAACTACCTCTCTTTTCTCGCCGCGCATGGCGGATACTTCAAGCAGGTTCCCGATGAGAAAACATTTACACTTAGAGGGTTAATCACGAACCCCGACTTCAAAAACGAATTCAAAAGTTACCTAAAAGAAGCAAACGAAACAGGTGAGTCTGCGATTTTGCTTTCGCCTGTTCTTGATGAAACAAGAATTTCAGCACCCTTAACAGAGATAGATAACCTGCAATCACAGCTGAGAGAAAATCAAGCTAAACTCGCCGAATGCCTCAGCTTGCTTAGAAAAACCAGTAGCCAATACATAACTGAAATCGAATATGAAATCGTTGCTGCCACAGAAGAAGCTAACGCGAAAATCAAAGCTCAAGCAGAATTCATAAACCCACAAGTGGCGGCAATAAAAAAGGCTTTTTCTAAAAAAATCAAACAAGTAACCACCAGTTTCGATAAAGAGTTTAGTGAGCAGCAGAAGTATAGTGTTAAAATTGAGCGGCTCATAAAACGTCTTGAAATCAAGATTCGACAATACGAAAGGGAAGCTAAACTGCATGGTAAACAGGGTCACAAAATTTATGAGAAACGTTGGAAAGACAAAAGCAAGAAAGCCCAAAAAGAACTCTCTGCACTGAAAAAAGAGCTAAAAAATACTGAAGATTCAATAAAACGAATTGTCAAATCGAAATCAGATATGCTGTCAAACCTCAACTTCGAATTGGAGAGCCAAATAAAAGCGGCGAGGCAACCTCTGATTAGGTTGGAAGAAGCTCGGGACGCAAAAACGTTTGCGCTCAAACAAGAAAGTAACAGGCTACTCGCGTTAGAGAAACCCATCGTTGAGGGCATTGAACAAAACCTAAAACTTGAAGAAACCCTCACCTCGGGCTTTGACGATTTAGGTATCAGTGACTTACAAATAAAAACCCCAACTTTGGTTTATGTTCCATTCTACGTTGCTTGCTACGAGTATAATTCAGCAAGACGCTACCTATGTATCCCTCCTTCAACGATTAATGAAGTTGACCTTTCTTCGAAGCTCAAAGGCGCATTAGGCTTCTCCAAAACCAAAAATCTCCTAACGCCCCGCTACAAAACAGTGGCAACACTTATGGACAACGTGGAAGCGTTGACGTGGCATAACAGCGTTTTCGAGAGAGAACTCTGGGGGTCAGGAAAGGGAAAAAATCTTTTAAAAAACAGTGACTTCGTCAACAGGATAAACGTGGGTTTGAGTTATCTTAAAGGTGCTGGTTGGTTGTCTGAGCGGGAAGAGACTGACTTAAGTAGTTTAGTTAAGAGTTAGCCCTCTTTGGCTTCAAAAAACTTATTGTACTCGTCATACAGTTACTAATGTGCTGTTTATGGTAGACGAGAATTATGGCGGATGCTAACGGTTACATATTGAAGGTTTCAAACCTTGGAGTTAAACTGCAAAACCAAACCTTACTAAACCATGTCAGCTTCAACGTTAAAAAAGGCAAAACCTTAGCCATATTGGGACCTAACGGGGCAGGCAAAACGGTTTTGCTGCGCACTCTTCTAAACCTTCTACCTTATACTGGGTCAATTGAGTGGACTGAAAAGGTCAAGATTGGCTATGTTCCCCAGTACGTAACTGTCTCCGATGTGCCGATGTCTGTGAAGGAGTTTCTCTCCATCGGAAAAGGAAACTACATAGAGGCGCTAGAGAGTGTACGGTTAACCGACAAAAGCATCCTAAACAAGCGTCTCGGAGTCCTCTCGGGTGGACAGTTGCGGCGGGTGCTTATTGCTTGGGCATTAATCGACCACCCAAACGTGCTGCTCCTCGATGAACCCACTACAGGTGTGGATATGGACAGCGAGGAACCCATTTATTTGATGCTAAACGAAATCAAAAAAACTCAGAAAATAACCATTCTCCTAATCACCCACAACATACATATCGTCCAAGAATACGCTGACGACTTACTTGCCCTAAACAAATGCGTAACATACTGCGGTCCCTCAAGCGAAATAGGCAAACCAAACATCCAAAAGCAGATCTACGGCGAAACAGTCTGTGTTGAAACCCAAAAAGGAGAACCATAATGTCAGAGGCCCTGCTCTACAGCGTCATAACTGCCGTCTTCGTCGGTATATCTGCAGGTTACCTTGGTTCCTTGATGGTTTTGGAAAAGATGGCGCTCGTCGGCGATGCTCTCTCCCACGTTGCATTACCCGGCTTGGCGATTGGGATCCTTTTCAATTTTGATCCCTTGGTCGGTGCGTTTGCTTTCCTGTTTATTTCAGCCGTCATAATTTGGCATCTGCAGCGGGTAACCAAGATTTCTTTTGAGGCACTCGTTGGTGCAATGTTTACTTTTGCGTTAGCAGCAGGTATCCTGTTAATGGGGGACGATTTAGAAGCGTTAGAAGAAGCACTTTTTGGAGACATAACCAAAATCACCGCCATGCATGTTGGAGCTGCAGTTATAATCTCAATCGGCGCCATCCTCCTCACACGGGTGCTCTACAAAAAAGTCGTCTTAGCAATGATCTCCGAGGATCTAGCTGTTTCAAAAGGCATCAACGTGGCTAGGACAAACCTGATGTATCTGCTTTTGGTTTCGTTGGTTGTAGCTATCGGCATCCAAATCGTCGGCACCCTGCTAGTTGGTTTTCTCGTAATAGTGCCTGCGATTGCGGCCAGAAACTTGAGCACTAACATGCACAGGTACGTGATGTTTAGCGCGGTTTTCGGGTTAGTTGCGGCCGTTTCGGGTGTGCTTTTGGCGAACTATTTTGGGCAGCATCCTGGTCCCGTGGTGGTTTTCACTGGAATAACCATCTTTGCGGTCACTGTGCTTATTAACTGGCGAAAGAAGTACACAACCTGAGGCAACAATATGAAAAAATACACTGGCAAAACATCGACCGCGATAATCCCTTACCCTGATGGTAAGATTTTGCTTATAAAACGCAACACGCGCCCGTTTGTGGGTTACTGGGCGCTGCCTGGCGGCAGAATGGACCCTGGGGAAACCATAGAGCAAACTGTGGTTCGGGAAGTCAAAGAGGAAACAGGGCTCGACGTAGCGATAGTAGAGGTATTGGGCGAATATGTTGAAGTAGGCGTCAAAGATGACGTAGAATACGAGTACTACCCCACCTGCTTTGTGGTTAAGCCTGTGGGTGGAGAGCTAAAAAAGCAAGACAGCGAAATCCAGCAGATGCAACTTTTCAGCTTAGACGCGTTGCCTTTGCCTTTGGCGTTTGAGCACGAAAAAATGATAGAGGATTATGTTTCACACCTAAAAAACGGCGTGAAACCCTAACTTTGTTATTGGGTGGTTTTCTTCTGTGCTGGCGGCGGGGGTATCGGCAGAATCGTGGCTTTGTTTAGGTTTTCCTGCTCGTTTAGTATCAGCGAGATGGCTTTGCCTTCTGGCACTATGATTTTTGTATTATTCTGCAGCGACATCATGATTGTTTCAAGCTGCTTGAAGGTTATGGCGGAGTCCTTGAAGTAGGTGGTTAAGGCTTCGTTGCGCAGTTTCGTAGCTTGCGCGTCACCCTCTGCGATGGCGATGGTGGCTGTTTTTTGACCTTCCGCCTGCAATATGGCTGCTTGCTTCATACCTTCCGCCCGTTGAATCGCCGCGTTCTTTTCACCACTTGCCAATGTGGCCTGTGCGATGGCGGTTTTTTCTGCGGCTTGGCGTTCGTTGTCGGCTTTAAGCACGGATTCCATGCTGCTCATTAAGCCGCGTGGGGGTTCGAGGTCTTTGATTTCTGCCCGGACGATTTCTATACCCCAGTCTTTGGTTTGTTCGTCGAGTGCTTCTTTGAGTTTTGCGTTGATGGTGGGGCGGCTGGTGTTTGCTACGGTCATGTCCATGCCGCCGATGATGTCGCGAAGCACTGTTCGTGCTAGGGTGTCGATTTGGGATTCGTAGTTGTTTACAAAGTACTGGGATGCTTTGACTGAGGTTTCGTCGGTCTTCACTTTGTAGAAGACGACTGCGTCTACACCCATGAATACTTTGTCTCTTGTGATGACGTCTTGACGTTGCACGGGGGTCATGCGTTCGGTGATGTTGACTTTTATGATGCGGTCAACGAAGGGCACAAGCAGCGTGATGCCTGGCTGCACAAATCGGTGATACTTGCCCAGACGTTCAACTAGCCCTCGCTCTATGGGTCTAACAATACGAAGTGACGAGAGCAAAACGTACACGATAAAAATTATCGGTACAACTATCGCTAAAATTTGAATAATGTCAACCATTACGTTCTCCCTCTCTTTTTGTTCTTTTGTTATTGCGTCGTAGCAGAGATTTAAAATTTGTTATTACAACAACATACCATCGCAGAAAAAAACGATGAATACGAAATGAAACCCTCATGAAATATTTATATCCAACAGCTACTTTCTGCACCTAAAGAGGTGCGCAGCTTTCTCAACAGTTGACTTTGCGATAGTAGCAATTTCATCTATCGTGGCAGTGATGAATCCCCTCAGCACCACCGCTGTATTCATCGCGCTCACGAAGGGAAATAACCCTGAGAAAAACCGCAAAATAGCTGCTAAAGCCACAAAATTAGGCTTCGTTATTTTGGCTTTTTTCGCTCTTACAGGCACACTTCTTTTTCAAATATTTAGCCTTGAAGTATACGCATTCCAGATAGCAGGCGGTATTCTTCTGGTTTCAATCGCGTTGAGGATGCTTTCTGAAAAAAACGGGTTTTCAACTGAAGAAAATCATGAAGAAATTTCAATTATTCCATTGACTTTTCCTCTTACCGCAGGTCCAGGAACCATAACTACAGTCATCTTGTTGTTTTCGCAGGCAATCAGTGTTTTTGAGGCAGTTTTCGTATTTGTAGGAATAGCCGTTGGGGTTCTGTTATCCTACTTGGGAATGGTGCATGCGCACAGATTGTTCAAGCTTTTAGGGAAAGACGGTATACGCGTGGTAACCGCGCTGATGGCAATAATCGTGCTTGCGATTGCAGTACAATTTGTTATAACCGGAATCATTTCCGTTATCCCCCATATCACCCAGTGATATTTAGAGTTAACAGAAAAAAGACAAAACAAAATTGCATGAAGAAACAATCGTTTTCGTTTGGTAACTTTTATTAGATTTTAAAGAGTTAGTCAAACATGAAAAAATCTAAGATAATTCTATTGGCGCTTCTCACTGTAGTCATTGCTGTTTCCGTTGTTGGCGTCACGCTATTTTCAGGCATGCTAGGGTCAATCTTTGCAGAACCTCCTCAAATCCAAGAAGCCTCAATTGCCACAAGCTTTGGGGGAGGATACGACCTAGACGTAGGAGCATACATACTGGAAGGCACAGCTCAGAACCTTGGACAAAAAGACGCAAAAAACGTCACTGTAGACATTAGCTTCTTTAACGCCGATACTCAACAGGAATTAAAGACACAAACCATCTCTCTTGGTGACATTGCAGCAGAGAGCACAAAAAACATCAACCGCCACATTGAATTCCCAAGCGATTCAATACAGGTCACTTTTACCACCACAGATCCGGTATGGGAATAAACGTCCCTCCCAAAATTTTCTTAGACTTAAGCTTGCCCATAAACGCCTGTTTGGCTACATAGCAAGGCTCTTGGGAAAATAAACCTCGGAAACGATTATTTTTGCTAATCAAATAAGGTAGGCTTTTTATACTGTTCTGGCGATTTAGGGGTATGGAAAAATTTCTATTAGTTGGTCCGAACTGTTCCGACCTCGCAGAACCAAACATCCAGATAAAGAAATTCCATGACTGCGAGAATTACATATACATTCCACAGATTGAAAAACTAACAGGCAAACACGTTACAATCCTACACAGATGTTACCCAGACCAAGACTCACGTCTTCTACAGTTTTTCCAAATTTTAAGCGCAGTAAAACCCGTTGCAGCAAAAGTAACTGCAATCATCCCCTATCTGCCCTACTCTAGGCAAGACGAGATTTCTAGACCTGGCGAAACTGATTCTGCAAGAATGATTATCAAATTACTCGCCAGCGCGGGGCTTGATGAACTCGTAACTTTTAATTGCCACTTTATAGAATCAGGTGAAGCCAAAAAGGATGTCGCGGGATTATCTATAGAGAACAGATCAATTGCGACAGACTTACTAAATTATGTTAGTCCTCGAGTAACAAACCCAGTTTTTATTGCACCCGATCAAGGTTCCGCACATTTTGTTGAAAAACTAGGCGGGATTAGCATGGAAAAAACCATGGGCGCTTACATCCATGGACCAATTGCCTTTAGACAAATAACCTCTGAAAAACTCGATGCAGACATTGCAGGTAGAGACGTTATTTTGATCGATGACATGATCATTAGCGGAGAGACGATGATTAAGGCTGTGCAGGTATGCAAAAAGGGTGGAGCTAAAAGAATCGTTTGCGCTTCAGTTCATGGGTTATTGGTGGGTTGTGCGTTTGATAGGATTAGGGCTGCGGGTGCAAAAGAAATCGTAGTTAGTGATAGTGTGCCAAGCCCTGCAGCGGTTGTAAGCATAAAGAAGCAGCTAAAAGACTTTCTATAATGATTAACAGCACATACCCTTGTCTGCCAAGAATCCCCGACGGATAATCGAGCAGGCGCTAACCTGCTCAGCAGAGAATTTTTAGCGGTTATCAACAAAATTTAATATACTTTGGGTATTAACTTGGACGCAGTCGTTACATAAAGAAAAAAAGTTATCCATCTGAGAAAAGAGGAACAGGGAAAAATATGGAGCCAACAGTAGAGGGTTGTCCAAATTGTAGCAGTAAAGACGAGCCTGAAATAATCGTTAAAGGCGAAGCAGTTTTGGCAATTTGCCCAAAATGCAAGGTTGTTCGATTCAAATTACCTTGGCTTTAAAAAGATCAGTTCTTACCAAACATATTCATTCATCGATAATTTTGAACAAAATTTTATTATAATATACTCCCAAATTGAGATAGAATTGTTAATAATCTGAATAATACTGGTTAAGGTAGCGGCTGTCCTTATATGGCAAGTAAGTGATAATGTTTATATATTCTCGAGATTCTGTCGAGACAGATTTAAAAATAATCAGAGAGTTAAACAAACAAACATCAGAAACCGCTTGACAGTTGATTCAGATGGAAGTTGAAGTAATCCCTGCAATCTTGGTGAAAAGTCGAGAAGACTTGCTTGCCCACATCGACAAAGTTAAAACAAGCGTTACAGCCGTCCATATCGACATTATGGACAACATTTTTGTCCCCAACAAGACGATTGGACTTGAGAGTTTAACAGATCTTCCCTCGGGAATCTCGTATGAATTCCACTGGATGGTAAAAGACCCACACAACTGGATTTCAAAAGTCCCTGGCAACCACATGCATCTAGTTCATGTTGAAACTATTTCTGATTGGAGCGAAATAGAGAAAGCACTCAATGGTGGCGGAAAAATAGGCCTCGCCATCAATCCACCGACCCCCGTCGAAAAACTTTATCCCTACCTCAACGACAAAGAGGTCAAAAAAGTTCTCTTAATGACAGTCAATCCTGGTTTCAGTGGACAAAAGTACATCGCTGAAGTCGAATCTAAAATGAGGGTTCTTCGAGCAAAATTCTCCGAACTCGAAATCGAAGTTGACGGCGGAATAAACCCCGAAACCTCCGAGAGAGCAAGTGCCGCAGGAGCCAATGTCCTCGCCGCATCCAGCTCAATTTTTATGGCAAAAAACATCCCTGAAGCAGTTAAGAATATCTACGACTCAGGCATTCGAGGTAGAGATAAATCGCAGACCTGTGTGTGGGAACCAATGACAGAAGACGTAAATCCTCCAAAATTGATCACTGAACGTCCAAAGCAAACGCTTCTTGAACTCAATTCATCGATTGGCGCAACCAAAGTTACGGATATACAGAAACTCTATCTGTTATCGAACAACATTAGACAAAGCATTGTAAAGATGCTTCATGCAGCAAAATCGGGTCACCCTGCAGGCTCGATGGGTTTAGCTGATATATTTACAGCACTTTACTTCAATGTTCTAAACCACGATCCCAAGAACCCAAATTGGGAAGGCAGAGACCGATTTGTCTTATCTAACGGTCACGTCTGTCCGGGATTATACGCTACAATGGCAGAAGCGGGATACTTCCCCAAAGAAGAGTTAATGACCCTAAGAAAACTGGGTTCAAGATTACAGGGGCATCCTCACAGAGAAACATTACCTGGAATAGAGAACAGTTCAGGTCCTCTCGGTCAGGGACTCTCGATTGCAGTTGGAATGGCACTTGTTGCAAAACGAGAAAAAAAGAGCTGGAGCGTTTACTGTGTTTGCTCAGACGGGGAACATAATGAGGGACAAATATGGGAAGCAGTCCTCTTAGCGAACAAATTTAAACTGGGCAATTTAGTTGCAATAATGGACCGCAACAACATCCAAATCGACGGGTTTACTGAAGATGTCCTTCCACTCGAATCACTCGAAGAAAAATACAAAGCCTTCGGATGGCACGTAATCAACATCGACGGCCACAACATTCAACAAATAATTTCCGCTTGCAACGAAGCCAAAACCATAATCGATAAACCAACGATGATAATCGCACACACTATACCTGGAAAAGATATCTCATTTATGGAATTTATCACCGAGTGGCACGGCAAATCTCCAGGTGACAAAGAAGCAACAACAGCCTTAGAAGATCTTGAACAGGAGCGAAAATTCTATCGCAATCAACAAAAGGAGTAGTCCAGGTTTACCTGAAATGACTGTGGTGTTAACATGACGAATTCATCAAAAATCAACAAACAAATGGGCCTAATAGATAACATTGACACGCCGCAAAGCAAAAAACCAAGTCGAGACGGATTTGGAAAAGCATTAGTTGAAATCGGAGCCGAAAACCCCAACCTTTGGGTAATGACTGCTGACGTCTCTGAAAGCACCCGAACACACTGGTTCGCAGAAAAATATCCTGACAGATTTGTCCAAGTTGGAGTATCTGAACAGAACCTGGCAGGTGTAGCCGCAGGTATTGCTTCTTGTGGAAAAACAGTCTTCATCTCAGCGTACGGAGTTTTTTCACCTGGACGCAACTGGGATCAGGTCCGTGTTTCAATCTGTTACAATAATCTACCAGTAAAATTGCACGGTTCCCACACTGGAGTTACAGTTGGACCCGACGGCGCATCCCACCAAGCCCTAGAAGACATCGCAATCACCCGAGTTCTCCCCAACATGACCGTTATCGTTCCAGCAGATGTTGAAGAAGCAAGAAAAGCAACCATCGAAGCAAGTAAAACAAAAAATCCTGTCTACATCAGATCCTGCCGAGAAAAAATGCCCGTATTCACCACACATCTAACACCCTTCGTAATTGGAAAGGCAAACACTTACCGCGATGGAAAAGATGTAGCGATCTTTGCGTGTGGACCACAAGTGTATGAATCAATACTTGCAGCAGAGAAACTTGAATCCGAAGGAATCTCGTGTGCCGTAATCGACTGCCACACAATTAAACCAATAGACACCGAAGCAATCAGGTTTTGGGCGAAAAGAACAGGCTTCATCGTCAGTGTTGAAGATCACCAAATAACAGGGGGACTCGGCGGCGCAATCGCAGAGGTTTTAAGTGAATCAGGAAAGTCGACCCCTTGTGTGTTAAGGCGGCACGGCATCAAGAACATGTTCTGTGAATCGGGAGAGCCTCTTGAACTTTTGAAGAAATATAAACTTGACTGCGAGGGCATTGCAGAATTCGTTCGAGAAAACTACCGAGCTACAACCGAGTAATGGGGCAAGTTTTAATTGACTCCCATTATAATGTCTAATAATCTGAGATGAAAAATATGGAATTCTTCCTAGATACCGCAAATGTTGAACAGATAAAAAAAGCAGTTGCTCTCGGAGTGGTCGACGGAGTAACAACTAACCCCACACTTATCGCAAAAGAAGGCGGCAAAAGCCAACAAGCGATAATTGCCGAGATTGCAAAAGTAGTAAACGGACCAATATCCGTTGAAGGCAACGCAGATACCTGCGATGAGATTGTTCGCGAGGGCGAAGCATATTCAAAATGGGCAAAAAACATAGTTGTTAAGATTGCGTTTACTCAGGAAGGAATCAAAGCCGCCAAGATTCTTGAAAGCAGAGGAATTAAAACAAACATCACCTTAGTCTTTAGTGCAGGTCAAGCGTTGATTGCGGCGAAGGCGGGGGCAAGCTATGTGTCGCCGTTTATTGGAAGACTAGATGATATTTCCGAAGACGGCATGAACTTGATTAGGGATATTATCCAGATTTACAAAAACTACGGGTTTAAAACAAAGATTATCGTTGCCAGCATCCGCCATCCTATTCACGTTTTGGAGGCAGCAAAAGCAGGGGCGCACATAGCAACCATACCGGCTGATGTTTTAGCAAAGATGTGGAATCACCCCCTGACTGATATTGGAATCAAGAAATTCAAAGAAGACTTCGCAAAAAGCGAAGGACAAAACCGAACCTAAAAAACTTCTGCCACATCCCAACCATTTTTTAGGGTTCTGAATTGTAAAGGAAGCGGGCCCGGTGGGATTTGAACCCACGATCTCCGGCTCCGAAGGCCGACACCTTAATCCGTGCTAGGCTACGAGCCCACGCTTCTCACAAAACAATAAAGGAGATGCACATAAAGATTTATGGCAAACCCTTTTAAACCCACCTTGCGGGGCACACATAGAGAAGGTACGGGAGTTGCTTGAAGCAGCAACTTGTCAGCAAAGCCTTGCTGTTGCGCCTTTATATAAGGGAGGGGGCCTCTGCTTTGAGACGTCGCGTGGTTCCAACCTTTTTGGATACGGTTTCGTATGCGCCCCTAAATAAGAGGCCTATAAAAAAGGGCAGTTGACCTCCGCTCAAGCCGTCTCTCTAAGCGGAACTGCTTGTGAAAAAAGCCACAACCAACCTACAGCCGCCAACTCCAGCGGAAACCAAATCAGACGCCAAAGCCACGCCCACAGCTTGTTGTTTTGTTTAGGCGTTTTTCTGCAACATCCAATCTAACAAAAGTGCTATCGTGAGATGTTATGGCTTGTGATGGCGCCCTTATCCGTTATTCTTATAAACCCACGCTAGTATTTACTTCTGACACGTCAATTGGGGGCCGGTAGCTCAGCACGGCTGGAGCGTTCGACTGATAATCGAAAGGTCGGCAGTTCAAATCCGCCTCGGCCCACCATCCCAATAACTCTATGTTTTCACGGCTCTTTCTGTGCAGGGGCCTCTGCTTCTTTAGGCGGTTGAGCGGAGTTTTCTTTTAGTGCATCCTCAATCTTTTCGCCAACCTTCTGCAGGGGTTCAATGAACTTTTGAATCGACGGGGGCAGATGCTGCTTGGCATGGGTGCCCACGGTTGTGGCGTAGGTTTTTGAGAGTTCCGCGCCGAAGAGCACGATTTGGTTGAGCACAAAAATCCACAGCAAAATAATAAGCAAAGCTCCCGCTGCGCCTGCAACGGTGGTGACTGGGAAGGTTTGGATGTAGGCTCCGAATAGGTAGTTGGTTGCCGTGAAAACTATGCCTGTCACGGTTGAGGCTAACGCTACGTCTTGCCAGTGTACTTTGGTTTGGGGAATCATCTTGTACACAATCGCCAACAGCAACGTTGCCACCGCAAACGAAAGCAGAACCTGCGCCGCTTGAAGAGCAACCAAAGTTAACCCTTCATCAACTGAAAGAAAAACAATGACACTAAACAACCTGCCCGCTATACCCGTCCAAGCAATCACAATCAAACCCAACGCCGAAACCAACGCAAACGGCACAATCTTTTGCCGAATCCGCTTCCAAAGCGGCTGACCCTTTGGCACCTTAACCTCCCAAATGATATCCATCGTATCCCGCAACACAGAAAACGCGCCGATGGCGCCACCGACTGAGAAACCAACAACCACCACAGTGGTCCAAACCGAAGTAAAGGGTGAACCAGTGCTCACGATTAGTTGACTGAACAGTTCCGCCACGGCAGGGCCAACGACGGCGGTTATTTGTTGGACTAGGAGTTGGATGGCTTGGGTTTGGCCTAAGAACTGCTCAAAAATCGCTGTCACGATCAGTAGCAGTGTCGGCAGGGGCAGGATTATGAAGAAAGTGAGTGCGGCCGCGTGGAGGGTGGAGTTGTGGTGTAGCCAAGCGGTGAATGCGGTTTTGAACATTCGGTATACTTCTTGTCGGTTCATGGGGTGCCCTTTAGAATGATGACTTAGGTTGATGGTTTGAGCTTTAAGCGGGGCTATATGGGTTTTGGTCGGGTGAGCATGGTGGGGTGTGTTTGTGTTTGAGCAGACGGGCAATAGTTATTTAAAGCTAACACTCCGAATAGTATTCAGAGGCTGAATAACTTGACTAAAGAGGATGAAATGTTAGCAGAATTAAAGAAAATCCGTGAAGCAGTAGAAAAAGCACCCGCACCCGCTCCACCAAAGGGGCTTTGGAATGAATTCAAAGACTTCCTATCAAAATATAAAATTCTTGGCTTAGCCATTGCTTTCGTGTTAGGTTTGTACTTGGGCACGTTGGTTCAGTCGCTTGTCACAGGCTTCATTATGCCTCTAATCGGCTTAGCTTTGCCGGGCCTTGGCAATCTAGCTGATGCAACTTTCGAAGTCAACAACCAAATATTCGCCTATGGTGCCTTCATATCTGCGTTGATTACTTTCATTATCGTGGCTTTCATTGCGTTTATTGTGGTGAAAGTTGCTAAGAAATGGAAGATTGAGTAGGGTTAAGCGGATTTAGGTTTAAAATCTGCTATGTATGCGGGGAAGAGGTTGTCCCCGTTTTTCTTTTCTTTTTTGTTAGCATAATCTTGTAAGCCTAGAACTATTAGGTGTTCGATGAATGTGCTTCTTTTTTCTCTTCCGCGTATGGTTTCGAGTTGTCGGAAGAGTTTTTGGTCCATGGTTATGCTTATGTTGTGCCTCAACTTTGTAGTCTCCTTACACTGTGTATACTGTGTATACTGAAAAGCTTTATTAGCTTTCCTATACCAAATATTAACAGGCAAAGTACATGAAAACCCTCCGCATATCCGACGACGCCCACCAAAAACTAACCGCCATGCTAGGCGAAATCACCGCCCAAACCATGAAAATGCAAACCTACACCGACGCCATCGAAAACCTCCTCTCCACCAGCATCTCACTCCCCCCCGAACTCCTAAACGAAACCCAAACCTTCATCGAAACCAACCGCAACCTCGGCTACACCAGCCGCGAAGAATTCATCCGCGACGCCATCCGAAAACAACTCCGCGCCCAAAAAGACCAATACGTATGCATAGAAATCACCAAAGACGAATACGAAAAAACCCAGCAAGCCCTCCAAGACCTAGACACCGAGTTCCTAAGCGTAGATGACTTCATCAATCACCAAATCCGCAACTTAATCTCAAAGCATCAAGACTACATCAAGCAAAAAGAAGCTTACGAACAGAAGAAGCGCATCAAAACAGGCTCCTTTTAAAATCACGCCATCTCTCTTGCGTGACCTCCCCTCCCTTATTTAAAGGCTAAAGACTGAGCCCAAGTCATCGGCAAGCTACTTGTGCGAGCAACTGAACTGCCCCTTTTATCAAAATGTATGCATTGATTATTCCTTTGACACAATGATGCCCGCATGTGTGGGTACGGATGTAGTAGGATGGGGTTCGCATTTTAAGGTCCCTGTTATTCTCAGATGGAAAAATTAATAATCGCACTCCACAGACACCAGCTAACATGAAGTTTACCTCTCATGGAAAATACCGTGCCAAAGAACGAGGCATAACCGAAAAAGCCATCATGCAAGCAATCCTCGAACCCACCAGCGTCTTCTATGATCTCTCATCTGCAGCCTACGTTGCCTTCAAAAAACTCGACGGGGCAACAGCGCCTGGTTGTTTACGCATCCGAAGGCGATAGGTAAAGGTTATAACAACTTTTATTTCATCATCCGCCCAAGACATAATCGATACCAAGCTGAAAGCCAACGTATGGGAGAAAATCAAATGAAGATAGAATACGACCGCAAAGCCGACATACTATACATCAAACTCAAAGACGCCAAAATCAACGACACCCGCATGCTAAGCGAAGATGTCTACGCCGATATAGATAAAGACCAAAACTTTGTAGGCATAGAAATCTGGAAAGCATCCACAAACGCCATACAACCCCTATCCAAAGACATATCCCAAGAAGTACAAGCAACCATACAAAAATGCGCCTAAAGAGTAAGCAAGTGCTGTCACGTCTTTGATTAAAAAAGAAGATGATTGCTTTATATCCATGCGGTTTTGATTTCTCTGATTTTCCCAAAGTGCACATCGTCGGAGAAACAAACAGCATCTAACAGGGCTGCTGTCGCCGCAATTATACTGTCACCCATTGAGAGTTGGTATTTATGGCTTAGTTGGGCGGCAAACTCTGCAATTTGGTCACTAACGGGGATTATTTGAAAACTGTTTCGTATTTCAGTGACTTTTATTTTCGCTATTTCCCGTCCTTCCCTAACTATCGCCAACTTGTAAACTTCATAAATAACAGCTGCTGAAATGAATCGCTCTTTCCGATTTTGCTCCTGCTTAATCTTTTTTATTACTTCACTATCGCTTGAATAGTATAACTCCATAAAAAAACGGGTATCATAAACTGCTTTATTCATCTTCTTCCCTGAGTTTATCGAGTAGTTTCTTCATTTCCTCGGGAGACCCATACTGCGAGTATGCGCCTACGCTGTCCCAAATTGACTTTTTAGGCTTAAGCAAAATGCCGTCCTCTGTATCGAGCACCGCAAGTTTTGTTCCCTCTTGGATTTTGTACTTCTTGCGCAGGCTCACGGGAATGGTTGTTTGACCCTTCTTTGTCACTACAACCTCTTTTTCTGCTACTTCGAATTCAATTTCCAACTTTAATTCCAGGTATTACAGTATTAAAATTCTTACTTAATTAATTTTCGGGTAATAATAGGCTTTAGCGAAAGAGCGTCATAGACATATAACGTGCCCTATGCCGACAATACCGCATAGGTTCCAGCCCACCCTTCAACACGCGCAGTAAAGTGTGCATTTAGGACCTACCTCAGTGGACCCTTCCCCACCCTACCTAACACGCTTCAATTATTTTTGGGGGTTGTTATTCTTCTTTTGGTTTTGTAGCGTTTAGGGTTACCGCATTTGTTGTTTGGATGTGTTTTTGGGCTTTATTTTTTAATTGTTTGTCTTCTGTGACTAAAATTAGTCCGTTTTCTTTTGCTGCAAAAAGGTAGCTTGCATCGTAGAAGGTGAGTTTTTCGCTTTCTGAAATGTCGAGTATCTGTTGGAATTGGTCTGGTGTTGGGGATAGTTTTTGGGTTGCTGAGAATATTTTTTGCATTCTGTTTTTTAGGGTTTCTGATTCTTGTTTTGTTAAAAAGTTGGTTATGTAGGTTTCTTTGAAGATTGCGTTTCCAACTTCGTAAAATGTTAAGTCAAGTATGCAGGATGCTTCTAGATAAGTCAGTGTTGTTTGTGGGTCTGCTGTTTTCATTAAAAGCATAAAGGAGCTGGCATCTAGGAGGTAGCGCTTCATCTTTGGTCTCTTGATTCCCTTATGGCTTTCGCGATTTCTTCGTCAGGAATTTTTTGCAAGATAATTTTTATGTCGCTGAGGGCTTGTGATAGTTCTTCTTGTTCGTGTTTTTTGATTTCTGCTTCAAGAGCTGCCCTGACGGTTTTGCTTATGTCTATTTTGTATTTTCGTGTTTTTTCTTTGAGGGTTTTTTTGACTCTGACGGTAACGATTTCTGTCATACAAAAATGTAATACTACTTACGTATATAAAATTAATGTGCTTCAAAATAAAACAATCAATAAAAAGTTCTAAACCCTTGTTGCCATGTAGGGAACCACGCGACGTCTCAAAGCAGAGGCCCCCTCCCTTATTTAAAGCAGCTAAACCCCAGTTATTTCAAGGCTGTCCAGAGGCGCTCGAAGTAGCCGAAGCACACCGCCACCACCAACCCACACACCCACCCAAAGACAAAACAGGCAAACCCTACCAAACAACAAAAGAACAAAAAAGAGACCAACACAACCCCAAACACCAAAACAACACAATAACAACCCGAAGCCACGCCACCCAATCCGAAAAGTAAAAAAAAACAAACAGAAAATAGAACAAATAAAATTCTAAAATAACTGTTTTTCTATGTTGAGAACCACGCCATCTCTCAACCGCCGCCCTACCTGTACTTAGAGCAAAGAATCACCAAGGTCTAACAATTTGAAAGCTCAAACTAACATTGAAGTTTTTCTAAATCGAAAAAATAACAAAAGAAAAAAGAAGAAAATATTTTTCTTATGCAGATAGTCTAACGAATTCGATATTCCAACTGCTGGTATTGCTATCAGAGCCAGTATTTGAGTCAACGAATCTAATGTCGAACGATGAACTGCTTAGAGCAACTGTAAAAGTGTATGTATAGCTAGATTGAGACATTGTACCCAATGAGACCCATTGCGAGCCGCTCCAGTAGTAAACGTTTAAGTTTTCACCTGGAGAACCATATGAACCGGTGCCAGTTTTTATTTCTAAAGCAGTATATGATGCATAGTTACTTACGCTGGTAAATTGCATTTGGATGTCAGCACGTCTACCATCGGTACTGCTACTTTCGGTAATTGTACCAAAGTCACTATCGCCATCTTGCATGTTGTTGAAATTAGTTATCGTTCCGCGTTGCGCTGTATTATGAAGGCCTTGAGTGGATGTATCAATATAATGGTCTTGAACTGTGAAAGTTGCTCTAACGGTGCTTGCAGAATTGACGGTCATAGTTGTTGATGCTGAACCTGAGCTAGCGAATGTTACTGAACCAGATGGGTTAGACCACGCTGAGAAAGTATATCCGCTATTTGGGCTTGCAGATATTGCTTGGCCTGATACACCACCGTCAAACCAACCAGATGCGGTAGTGGTACCTGAACCAGATGGACTAACTTCGAAAGTAACATAGTATTGTGTTTTGTATGTTGGTGTGGCTGTACCTGAGGTTATTATTGGGGTAGCTAAACCTGTTGTGCCTGTTAAGACGTATTGTTTGCCAGTGCCTGCTGGAACTGTGCCTGTGTAGGAATATGTGGTGCCGCTGTCAACCCAGAGGTTGTTTTGTGGAAGGCTTGTGTAAGTTGTTGAGCCTACTGTGAGCACTGTGCCTGTATAACCTGTGCCTATGTTACCTGCACCGAAAGAACATTGATATTGGGTCTTGTAGTTGGCTGTCACGGTTGCTGCTGAGTTGGGGGTTGTGTATGTTTGGGAGGCTGAGCCGCCGATGCTCCAGCTTGTCCATGCATATTGTTTTCCTGTTCCTGCCGCTACTGTTGTGGATGCGCTGATTGAGTGGGTGGTTCCGGGTACCCAGTTGAAGGATAATGTTTGTAGTTGTGCGTAAGTGTATGTTACTGAGTCGATGGTAACTATGGCTTGGGTTGCATCGCTGCCTGCTCCGTTTTGTCTAAATTGTATGGCAACTGTCGCAGCATTCACAGTTATAGTTACTGAGTTTGAGTCAAGTGAAACTGGTGGGGTTGCACTGTCGGTTACTTTTACGTAAACGGTATGGGGTGAACCGGTAACTGAAGCAGTATATTCGTAGGTGGAGCTGGTCTGACCAGAAACTATGGTGCCATCCAAGTACCATTGATAGGACTTTGCGCCGACACCGCCAGTAACGGAGGCAGTGAAGGTCTGTTTATTGCCAGCAGTCATAGTTAATGGACCCACTGGGCTGATGCTTACGGATAGCGAGTCGGAGACTTGAATATCTTGTGAGTAAGTGTCTGTTTTGCCGCCGTTGTCGGTGACGGTTAAAGTTACGGTATAAGTTCCCTCTGAAGCGTAAGTGTGGGACGGGTTGGTGTCTGTGCTTGTTTGGGTGTCGCCGAAGTCCCATGTGCGGGAGGCTATTGTACCGTCGCTGTCGGTTGAGGTATCGGTGAATTGGACGGTGAGGTAGTTTGCTGTGTAAGTGAACTGTGCAGTGGGTGCATTGTTACCTGGAGTTACGGGTCCGCTGGTGCCTGTGCCTGGTTTGCCTGTGGCGGTCATGGATGTGCCGCCGGTGGTGGTTACTTTGATGTCGTAGCGTGTGTTTGAATTGTATTCTCCGCTTACGATTAGTGCGATTGTGCCGCCTTCAGGAATTACACTGTTATCAGTTTCAAAATTTTTCAGTTCGCCGTCTATGTAGACTGAGCCGACTTCGACGGTTCCTTGTCCAACGTTTTGGACGTAGATGACCATTCTTTTATCGTCAGCTACGGCGAAGCTTGGTATGGCTATGGCTTGTCCTGCTTTTTCTGTTTGGAAGTTCATGTAGCCGTTTATCCATGCGTAGACTACTAGTGAGGCTACGACGGCTATGGCTATCATCAGTAGGGTTGCGATTACGGGTGAGATTGCTTTTACGTTTCGTTTGAGTTTGGTGATGTTTCTTACGTTAATTGCTCTTTTCAATTGTTTTTTCCCTTCTCACGTATTATAACTAGTTTTTAGTTAGCGGTAGTTACTCGGTTGGGCGTATATAAAAAGTCATGTAATAATCCTCTATTTACGCCCATAAAATACAGGAAAAATGGCTGCTAAAACCCCGCTTTGGCGCTTTTTATTCGGAAACCGAACCCCCTATTTCAAACCATACTCAGCCGCGAAATCTTCCACCACAACAAACCTGCCACATTTAGCGGCGCGCTTCACTGCTTTTACGAATTCGGGTCTAAGTGGGGGTTCTACGTTTTTGACCATACCCAATCCTCTGTGAGATTACTCCGCGTAAATGGTGGGGGTACATTTATTATTTAAAATATTGCCCAAACCAGCCGCTACATGAATCCAAAATACGATAAATTCAAAAGCCCAACCCCCCAATAGACAAGCAACCAAGAGGCAACAGATTTGGACCACACTTCCGTCCGCGTCAGAGAACATTTTGGACTCATCTCAAACGACAGCCACATCGAACAATTCACGTTTCTAGTCAGTCCCCCTAAGAGCCGCGTGGGCGTGCAGAAGGGCGACTACGTAATCGTCGACCACCCCTTGCTGGGCGACCAAACCCAGATTTTGGCAGTCATCAAAGACATCTCCAGCTACGAAGAGATCGCGGGCTCCACCATAAACGAACGCAAAGGCAAGATGCTGGCCATCGCGCACGTTTTGGGCTGCATCGACCTATCCGCTGAAGCCAAGCCTTTGCGGAGGGTGTTGGTGCCGCCGACGCCGGGCAGCCGCGTCTACATCCCGCTTAAGGGCTTCTTGCAGGATATTTTGAACCGTAACCAGAAAGGGCAACCCTTCAAAGCGCCCATCGAAATCGGCACCTACGAAGGCGCAGCCTTAGAGGAAGCCAGCAGCGGACCCGTCAAAGCATTCATAGACGCCGAGGACTTCACCGGCCAACACAGCCTCATCTCCGCGGATGCAGGCGCAGGCAAAACCGTCACAGCCAAAAAACTCATCCGCGCCACCCAAGCCGCCGCAGCCACACGCATCGTCATCTTCGACCCATACGGCGAGTATGGGGATGTGGTGCAGGTGAATCTGGATGTTGGGGCTGTGGAGGGGTTGCAGAAAGAGTTGGGTAAGCCGCGTGTGGTCGGGGTTTCTGCGGTAAAGTTGTCGCTTACTGAGAAGCAGGCAGCCTATTCGGAAGCTTTAGTGAGGCTTTTGAAGTTGCGCTTAGAAGACAAAATTGGCCCCACGCTTGTCGTGGTGGAGGAGGCGGAGAACCTCGTTGGGTTTGAGCTCGCCGAGGCACTCTCGAAAGGACGCAAAGTCGGCTTAGCGCTCTGCATGATCACATCGTCACCGTCCGCGTTGGGCAGCGAAATCCTCAGCCAAGTCGCCACGCAACTCGCAGGCAAAACCAGTCAGAATGTGGATTTGGAGGTGCTTCCGGAGGCGGCGGCGGGGTTGTCGGCGGGGGAGTGGGTGCTTAGTGGAGTTAACTTGTCGCGCGCCTTGAAAGTGAATGTTGCGTAGCAGTAGAAATGCCAGCTAGTTTTTGGTTGGTCTTTGTTTGAGGGGGAATTGTTGTTGGCTTTTTTGGTGTTTTGTGGTCGGTGAAGGTTTGTTTGTTCAGGGATTATTAGTTTTGGGCTTACATCTATTTAGTGTTTTCCGCTTTATGTGAACATTTCATAATAATCTTTATATTAAACTATGCAGTTATCCAACACAAAACCAGAAAGGTGAACATGATGGAAACAATCACACGGGCACGCAAAAAAGCCATAGAACGCCTCCTCCAAAAACCCCTCCCATAAACCGCCTCCTCAACAACCAAACAGGCGAAAGATACTTATCCCAAAACAACCGTAGAGCATAACAGGCGAATATTTATGGCTCAAACAGCCAAGAAAAGAAAACTAATAGTCCTAGGCGTAGTCGCCGTTTTAGTCATCGCAGCAGTTACTTACGTAGCGATTGTAATGTTCCCCGGCAGCCAAACCCCTCCACCCCAAGACACCTTCGTGCCCAAACTCGAAGCCAACCTGCAAGTGGTGGACAACCGCACCAACAGCCACAACCCCTACCTCCAAGTAAAAGGCACAATCGAAAACGTCGGCAACGGCACCGCCAAAAGCGTGACTCTGCACGTTTATGCCTTGCAAAGCGGCAACGCCACCGCCATCGACACCAGCAAGTTGCTGCCAGACATCGCGGCAGGCCAAACGCAGACGGTGAATTTGACGTTTAGCTACACGGGCGAAGCGCTCACCGCGTATAGTCAACCAACGCTAGACTGGACAAACTAAAACAAAAAATTTTCTTCCTTCTTTTTGAGTCTTCAGTCAGTTGATTCTTAGGGTACCCACTTAGCGATGTTGCCTGTAGTGGTAATAACTTTGATAACCTCAATATTGGCAGGAACGTTTTCCAAACGGAGTTCCATCGCGCCAGTGCCTGCACGAACCAACTTAACGCTATCGGGTGCATCGTCAGGGATTTCAGTCATATCGTGGTTTATCCAGTAACATTCTATTATTGCATCCACCCCACCATTGTTTTTCACCAATAGAACATGAGTGGTGGGGTTGTAGCCATGTACGAATCCGTCGGTGTTTTTGTCTTCTATTGATATTTGTGAATTTAGTTTTTCTGCGTATAGGTCGTTCATTTCTTTGACTGCCGCATCATGCCAGAGGTACACGTTTGTGAAGAAGAACATCAAGATGACTATGAACATCACTGTGCCAACTACTTCCGCCGCGCCTTTTTTGTCGTTCAACAGTCTTTTGAACATCATTTTTCCTCACTATGGTATTCTATAGTTTGTGTCGAAGGTTGAACCCGTTTTAGTTCCAACTGTGAAAGTGTATTCACCTGGAGACCAAACCCCTACATTTCTGTAGAGTGTAACGCTTATGTGACCTCCTTGGGGTACTTTTATGTTTAAATTAAAGTTGTTATAGGAATCATCATCTGGAGATTTTTCTGTCAAAGACAAGCCATTCACATAAACCGATGTGATAATTGAATCTATTTTGCCAGCGTTATAGATGGATATCTTGACAGGGACATGGTTTAAATCTGAACCTGGGGGGTTTATCCATATGTCTTCTACGACTAGCAATTCTCTGACTTGGCTGCCTATGCCCGATTGGTAGGTATCTGCGTAGTACGTGACAAAACCGAACAGCAGCGTCATCCCAACCATCGTAACCAGAATCATCAGTACCGTTGCGATGACGGGTGAAACCCCACTTTTGGATTTTAGTAGTCGCTTCATTTCATGTTTCACATCCAACTTGGCGGTATAGCAGCCAAGAAAATCGCGTACCCCGCAACCAGCAACAAGATGCTGTGTTTCAAGCCGCCTGCCACTCGGCGTTCCCCGATTTTGCCAGCCATCAAACCGCCAGTCAACGCCGAAACCATCATGTTCTGGTAGAAGAATTCTTTGAAGTTGCTCGTGCCGCCGCCGCTGGTTAAACTGCTAAGCACATCTTTTGAGCCCTCCAAGGGGGCAAAGAAGCTGCTGACCAGCAAAATCGCAGTAACCAAGAACACGGCGAACGCTGCGTAGATGACGATGATGTAGGGCTTCATCTGGGCGCTGGTGTCGCGGTCGATTTCCTTCATTTCCTCCATGAAACCGGAGGTGGCGGTGAAAACTTTTTTGATGGTGCCGCCTGAGTGGCTCGCCTCCAAGACGAGGACGCAGAATCGGTTGACTATCGGCGAGTTTATGTTATTCTTGAAGTTTGTTAAGGCGTCTTCAAAGGAGGTGCCCCAAGACATCTGCACAACCATCTGCTTAACCTCCTTAGCCAGTGGTCCGCTGACCATGTTGTTATCCACCACTTTCTCAAACGCACGCACCAAGGTCATGCCTGTCTCCTGCGACTCAGCCACACCCCTAACGAGCAGGGGCATTTGGTCTTCGATGGCTGATATCCATCTTTGATGTTTAAAGTCCAGAATGGCAGAGGGCACCAAGACGATGAGGCAGCTGACAAAGAAGATTTCGTTTATGTAGGTTGCCAGGGCCCGCATGGATATGGCTGCGACTGAAACCACCAGTATCATGACGGCGATCAATGATGCTGCGAGCACGCGTTGCTTTGTTTGTACGGTTACTTTTCCCATGGAGTCTACCTCGGTGGAGTCAGTGAATCGACCAGCAGGAGCATAATCATTACGCCCGCGGGGGTAACAACGAAGGTCATCAGTATCATAACGGCAGAGGGGTCTAAGCCGCCGAACAATGAGATGCTACCCCCCAAAAACGACATAACTGAGAGCATAACTACGAGCACCAGTGGCAGTGCAATCATGAAGCTAACATACATCTCTGCCATACCCGCTAAACTATCAAGGAAACTTTTCATGGCGGTTGTGCGGGCTTTCTTGAATTTATCCGCCTCGTCACGCAGATACGAAGCCAAGTCGCCGCCCATGTGCGAAGTCGCCACGATACCGTCCAGCATCGCGCCGAACTTGCGGGAAGCAGACCGCACCGAGGCCCGCCTCAAGGCATCGTTTAAGTCTAAGCCCATGATTTCGGTGTCGGCTACTGCGCGGCGTACTTCGTCGCCCACGCCGAATTCGTCTCCGACGTTGGCTAAGGAGCGGAATATGCGTTCTGGGGGCATGCCTGAGCTGGCTAAGACGGACATAAAGTTGGCGGTCATGGGGAGGTTGGCCTCGATTTTTCTGACTTTGGAGGATATCTGCAGAATCGGGTAAGCATAGCAGGCGCCGAAAGAGATGAGTGCCGCCATCATGGCTGCGATTATGGAGAAGATTAATGCGGGAACTATGGGGCCTCTTGCCGCTAATACTGCCAGTGAAATCACAAACCCCAAAACCGTGGCGAGTAACGTGGCAAACGCGGTTAAGCCCATGTAGGCGTCAAAAGTGATTTTCACGCCAGCCTTCTCAAGGTTGTCCTGTAGGCTTTTGAGTTCGTTAGTTAAGGATTTGGGAACGTACGTTGAGACTCTAAGAAAGAGGGAAAGCAGGGTCTTATTCGTCTTTTGAAGCCTCCGAGAGTACGCGGGCAGGGTTCTCTAGGTAGGAGCGGATGATGTTTGAGACGTCTTTGTAGTTTCGTATGCCTTTTTTAGTCATCCATTTTATGATTTTGGTGCGGTTCTTCAGTTCCTGCTCAGCTTGCTCGATGCTTAAGCCTGTTTTCTCTGCGATTTTTTCGAGGATGTAGCTTCTGCCAGTGTAATCGAAGGTTTCGCTGCCAGAATTCCAGCGGTAAACCTCGTTGGTTAAGATTTCGCCTGAACGGGGATCTAAGCCGACGATTTCTGAGGCGGCAACGGTTTTTCTGGCGGGTTTGCCCTTAATTTCGATGCGTTTCTGCACCAAAATGAGGTCTATTCCCGCGATGAGTGTTCTTGGGATGTTCATGGGTGCGGATTCTAGGCGGTAAACTGCGGATTCGACTGATTCTGCGTGCACGGTGGACATGCCGAGGTGGCCTGTGCTGACCGCTTGGAACAGCGTGTAGGCTTCTGCGCCCCTGATTTCGCCCACGATGATGTAGTCAGGTCTCTGCCGCAACGAAGCCTTTAGCAAATCAAAGAGGGTTACGTCGGCTGAATCTGTGGCGACGCCAAAGTGGCTTCTGGTGGTTGCAGGAATCCAGTTCTCATGGGGCAAATTGATTTCAGGGGTGTCTTCGATGGAGACGACTTTTAGGTCGGGTTTGATGAACATGCTGAGGCAGTTTAGCAAGGTGGTTTTGCCCGCTGCGATGCCTCCAGCCACGAGAATCGAAACTCGGTTTTCGACTGCGTACCAGAAGAACGCTGCCATCTCCGCCGAAATCGTGTTAAAAGTAACCAAGTCGGTGACTGTGAAGGGGTCAATTTTGAATTTGCGTATGGTGAAAGTGGAGCCTTTGCGGGTGACTTCGCTGCCAAAAGTCAGGTTAATTCTGCTTCCGTCAGGTAAACTCGCATCAAGCAACGGCTGCGCGATGGAAACGTGGGCGCCGCACATGTAAGCCAATCGGAGCGCAAAAGAGTCAAGTTCTTCTGCAGTTTCGAATTTGACGTTTGTGGGGATGGATTCAGATTTGCGGTGCCAAACAAACAAGGGGACGTTGACGCCGTCGCATGAGAGGTCTTCGATGAGTTGATCATGCATTAAAGCGTCGATTTTGCCAAAACCCAAATTGTCCCGCACAATGCAGTAGAGGAGTTTATCTTGGGTAGCTTTGTCGATTTTAAAGTCGTAATCTTCAAAGATTTCTTTACTCTTGGCAACCAAGTACCTTGTCGCGGTTTCTTTAGATTTTAAGTCCGCGGGCTTCATGGTTATGACTTGGTTAAGGATATCTTTGAGCCGCTTGAGGTGAACTTTGTCGCTGCTGGTCAGGGTGGGTTCCTCGACTATGTACTGGATGGTTCCTCGGTCAAGGTCTTTAACCAATTTGGCATAAGCAAACGGCTCAATGAGCGGGTAAGATTCGAGGACTTTGATGTTAGAGGGTTCAGCCGATTGGGGCTCCGCTTCTTCAGCGGCAGCTACGGGTGCGGGGGCTTCGGTTTTGGGTTTTTTACGCAGAGAAAGGCGGGGTTTACTCTTTTTTTCTTCCACAACGATGGGTGGTATGGTTACTGGTTGTTGTAGAGTTTCGGCTGGTTTTTTGCGCGAAAACACTTTCTTGAAGCCCTCTTTGTCTGCTTTCAACTGAACGGTTCCCCTCTCTTATCAATATTATGTCTTAGTAATCATTAATAAAAATTTAAAAAAAGGAAAATAGAACAGAAACAATTCACTCTCAAGTTGGAGTTGGAGTTGGATTAATTGTGAATTGTTTTGTTATTTCGGTTTGAGTTCCGTCAATAGTTGTAACCTTGATTGTGATTGATTGAACACCAGCGGGTAATGCTCCATCTGTTGTGAGTTTTATTGAGGCTGTCGCTTCAGTGGCTAATGCTGCTGGGTTTGAAGTTGTACCAACTTTGATTTCGCCAACGGTTGCTGGTTTCCCTTCGATGTATATTGTGCTCTTAACTCCTGCGGGGCTTATCATTTGAACATCTGAGTCGCCTACATTCTGGAGGTAAACAGTAAAGACATCATTAACACCGCCAGTCGCCTTTCCATCATAGGTTACGCTTTGGATTAGTATTGCTTTGCCTGTTTTCTCGGTCTGGAAGCTCATGTATCCCATGACCCATGCGTAGGTTACGAGTGAGGCTACGACTGCTATGGCGATCATTAAAAGTGTGGCGATTACTGGTGAGATTGCACGCGCGTTTTTACGGAACTTTCTTACATTTTTCATGAAGTTCATTTTTTGTTTTTTCTCCCTTTCTGGTTGGTTATTTGTTGTTCATGTACCGAAAACTCGCTTAATAAGTATGATGGATTAATATTCTATCTGGAACCATAATATTTCAGCAACAGGTTAACGCTAAAAAGTTTTATATTCGATTCCTGAACGCCTAATCTGGATTGAAAACTTAGAAAAGTTATTACATACCACCCGTTATCTTATGGTTTGACTATTATGATACCTGTGAAGACTGGCATCGCGGGCTTCGACGAATTCCTACTTGGAGGCCTACCACCCAAAATCATACTCCTCTCAGGCGCGCCAGGCTCAGGCAACGAAGTCTTCGCACGACAAGTCCTGTTCTACCGCGTAAAAACCTGCCCAGTCACCTACTTCACAGTCAACGCCACAGCCGAAAGCGTCCGAGAAGACATGGCAGCATACGGCTGGAACCTCACACCCACAGAAGAAAGCGGCGCATGGCGCTTCGAGAGCCTCAAAGACACCAAAACAAGCGACCTATCAGAAGCCATCTTAACCGAAATGCGGCAATCAAGAGCAGTAGCCATAGACTCAGTCTCAGAACTGCTACTCAGCCACAACATACAAGACATCGTCAACCTATTGACCTCTATGACCCATCAAAACCGCAAAAGCCAAACCTTCCAACTCCTGCTCCTAACCGAAGGCATGCAAACCCCACAGGAAGAAACCACCATCAACCACTTCGCCGAAGGCGCCATAAACTTCGCCTTAAACTGGAACTCAGACTCGACGAGTAGGCAGTTGATTATCCGCAAGATGGCAGGAACGATTATCCCCACACGCAGGTTAACCTATACGTTGGGCAGAAGAGGATTCATCATAGAAACAGCCACAAGAATATCCTAAACTGAATTGCTAATCCAGAGTTACCCTTCATAATTCTATTATCCCCAAAAACCCAACCTAATCACCGAAGCAACATGAAACAGATACACGAAAACTGGAGCCAACTCGCCCACGACTGCATCCTAGTCATCTTTGTCTGCGGCACCATAGGCATCGCAGCAAAATTCATCACATTCTTCAACCAATGGGTCTATTTCCCCTCCTTCCCAAACATGCTCGACGCCACCTTCCTAATCTCCGCCGTCATTTACTTAGGCTACAAATCACGCAAACGCCGCTAACCCCACCATCTTTCACCAAGCAAACCCCAACGCCCCAAAACGGGCGCCAAGTGTATTTTTGATAACCACAAACACATGAAAACTCTTAGTCTGTAGCCGTCATCTTTGATTCGATCAATATGGATCTAAAAACACCTAAAGCACTTCTAGAAAAAACCCGCAGACTAATCATCACCGCAATCACATTCACCATCACGCAAACAACAAAAATAGGCAAAATACGCGCAGAACGAAAAACACGCCTATTCGCATTAGTAACCGCACTATGCCTAGTTTCCCTAACACTAGCCGTCACAACCTACGGTGCAACCCAACAAAACCTAGCCCTAAACACCTCAGGAACAATCGTAACCATCGTAAAATCATCCAACACAAACGCACAAACCTCAGCAGATTTAGGCCTAAAAGTCTACTCCGACAGCGCATGCACCACACCGTTGTCAGCCATCAGTTGGGGCGCCATTCCTCCAGGAGGAACAGCAAACCAAGTCATATACATCAAAAACACCGGAAACGCACCCCTCACGTTAGGGATGACGACAGCCAACTGGAACCCAACCGAAGCAGCCGCATCACTGGTACTGACATGGGATAAACAGTCAGCTGTGCTTATGCCAGGCCAATCCACACAGGCCACACTGGTCCTGATGGCGGTCTCAAACATACAGGGGATAACCTCGTTTGGCTTCCAGATAATTCTGGTTGCAACAGGCTAAAAAAACCCAATTTTTTCAGATTCTTTTAGAGCTAAAATTTTGTTCAACATGCAACACTCGCCAGCACCTACCAGCAGCAACCTACATACCCAAACAGTGTGCCCCCCGCGATTGCAGATACAAAAGTGCGTATACAGCCCTAAAATAATGATTATAGAGAAAAAAGCACAGACACCCCAACCAAACCTAACTGCTAACAGAAAACGACCCACAAACCGCCAACAAAAACCTCTAAAGCCAAAACCAAAAAACCAGCAGACAAGCAAGCGCTCAAAAGAATTACATTCGCAAAATGGCAAATTCCACTTCGCATAGTGCAAAGCACACTTAACAAAACACTAAAACCCAATTCTCAAAAACCATTAAAAGAAATCCTGACAATTTAGGCGTTGTTTGCTTAACTGAGAAAGGAGAGGAACAAAAATAGTTAGAAGATCAGTGCTTGAACAGATATTCAAAGAAATGATGTACATGAGAAAAAGACTCGATGACATCGAGAACAACTTTGCCAACTGGACCCCACAGCCAATACAGGTGGCAGAATCTGAACTCATAAACCTCCCAGACCACCTGAGAAAAACCTACGTAGTAGTCGCCTCCAGAGGAGAATGCGACGCCGTAGCGGTATCCAACCAGACGGGGAGATGCCGAGCCATAGAGAGTAACTACCTAAATCAACTCTCACGCATGGGATGGCTAAACAAGCGGCGAATCGCAAAAACAGTGCACTTCCGCCCCATGACGTCAGGCAATGTTAGAAGAAACCCACTGGAAGCTATGAAAAACTAAAACGGCAAAAAATAGTCATAGTTGGAAAAACATCCAACTATAAACTTAATTTTATAAAACAATCAAAAAGAGCAGACGCGAAGGCACCAAACGAGCCATCGACTTCCTTAGAGCGGTATTCTGTGTAACAGACCTAAACAAGTTCAACACAAACCCTTTTGATAAAAAAAGTCTAACTCGCACCAAACGGGTATGAGTCCAAATCTCTAAGAAAGGCAAATTAGTCATAAAATCAATCGTTTGCGCGGAACCAGAATTGAATATGCCACGGATCGCCGAATTGACCACATAAATCCCAGGGTACAAATGTCTATACGAATTATTGAAAGAAGTCTTGGCGATGTAGGCGGTTCCCTTGTACTGAATAACCAAACTATAGGCTATAGGTTGCCCATTTAATTCAAGAAACCAGACATAACGCTTAAAACCAGAACAGGTTTTGATTGCAGTATTAGAACCGCCCCAAACGTTCAACAAATCCGCATCTAAGTGCATATTATTGTTTTGTCGCCAATTTTGCTTCCAGCAGGCTTCCTCAACTTTCATTATTCTGCAAAGCACAGCTGACTCATCAGCATCATCCTCAAAACAAGAAACACTCCACTGACCGGCTTTGGAGAGCTTTTTTTCTATGCTTTTGAACCTATGTCTAAAATTGGAACTTTTAGATTTTTGAAATTCATCCCACGAGGAACTAACTTCAAGTACTGCATGCTCAAAGCAAGTATCATTCTTTATACTTACAGGAACCGAATAAAAGTCACATATTCGGGTTAAAATTTCCAAGTTCTGTGAATCCGCGGGAAGGTCAAAAGTTACAAGGCGGCAGCCCAACTTATTGAATATGTAATCAAGAAAAGCTGACAAAGAAGCAGAGCGATGTTTAGAGTTGAAAACGAAATCTGGAGAAAAATAGAATTTAAAAAGAAACTCGGCAGATTGCACACCGGCTTTTTTAGTAAGCAACAGTGGCAAAACACCAACAATTACCTCGTCAACCTTTGAAATCAAAACCATCGGAGTAGAATTATTGGCAAATGCAGGGTGATTCATTTGCCGCTGGAGAAAACAGGACAAATAAAACGGGTTTTCACAGCACTTCTCCATAAAATCATCCAAACTGTCCCTTAAAGCATCAAGCTGTTTAGGGTCAGAGATAGCCGTGACAGCTAACCGCATCTTTATTCGCTCTTTTCTGCTTTAAGTAACAATTCCAACCCTTTTTGAAGAGTCACTTTAGGCTTAAAATGCAATTGTTCCTCAGCTTTTGAAAGGTCACCGAGACTAAACCGGATTTCTCCAGCTCGCGCAGGCACGTGAATTAGTTTTAAAGTGCGCCCTGTAACATTGCAGATAGCTTCAGCAAGGTCATTAATACTTGTCTGGATACCGGTGCACACATTGAAGGTTTCCCCGCTTGCTTTTTGGGTTTCAAGCGCTAAAATTAGGGCTTCTACAATATCGCTGACATGGATAAAATCCCGTGTTTGTTCTCCATCGCCAAATATATTTAACGTCGCACCCTTGATCGCTTGACGCAAAAACTTCGTGATTACTCCGCTGTAGGGGCTTTTCTCGTTCCTTGGACCATAAACATTAAAAAAGCGAAGAATCACAGTGCTCAACCCATAGCTGTGCATAAAAGCTCGGCAATACGCTTCTCCAGCAGCTTTTGACGCAGCATAAGGTGAAAGCGGATCAAGCATTGTCTCTTCAGTAATTGGCAAAGCTTTAGCGTCGCCATAAACCGCTGTAGAAGAAGCAAAAACAAACCGATCAACCTTACAGTTAGCTGCCTCTTGCAACACATTTAAAGTTCCAGCAACGTTAACGTCGTTTGTTGAGGTTGGGTCAGTTACCGAAGCAACTACATCTATCAGTGCAGCTAAATGAACAACACCGCTAACGCCCCTAAAGGCTTTTTTGAGTACCTCAGAATCACGAATATCTCCTAAAATAAACGTGAAATCAGGGCTATCCAAGACACCTCCAAGATTCTCCATATTGCCCGAACAGAGATTATCCAGCGCAACAACGGCGTAGCCCCTTTTTAGAAGTTCAGGAACCAAATGGGAACCTATGAAGCCAGCTCCGCCCGTAACCAGAACACGTTTCCGCATAATTTTACCCTGACAAAATACATGTTTAACTTGCTTGCCTTTTTAGATTTTGTCTTGCCCCTTCGACCTAAAAATCACAAACAAACTCACAGAGATAACCGACAAAATCAACACAAACACTAACACATACCACAAAGAGTACACCATAAAAACATTTTCTTCATCAGAAAAAGATATTTCAACTTGATTCGTGCTAAAGTGAGTTGTGAACCATACATAGAAATTCTGTGCATCTTGGGTGTAACCCTGATTCTGAGCAGGTTGACCACCAATATAAACGGTAGGTTTTGCCCCGTATGGTATAGCTGTTTTTGGGATTACAAAATTGGCAAACCCTGTAGTTCCACTTTCCCCTGTAAGAGTGAAGGAGACAACAGTTTTGGAGTCAGATTCTGTAGTTATTGTGATGCGGGATATTTGAGAGGCAGTAATGTTTCCACTGACTAGTACGTCCACAATTTGCCCAGTGTATGTGGTTACGGGTATCGTTGTTGAGGTGGGGCCTATTGAAGGCAATACAGACGGCTTAGGTGATGGGGAAGGAGTAGGCAATGGTGTGGCGGTTGTGGTTGGTGTTTGTGTTGGAGCAGGGGTGGAAGTGGGAATAGGTGTGGATGTGGGAGTTTCCGTGGGAGCGATTGTTGGATTTGGTGTAGGAGTTACCGTTGGAGCGGATGTGGGTACAGGGGTAGAAGTGGGTGTAGGTGTTGGAGTTACAGTTGGAACAAGAGTCGATGTAGGCGTTGGTGATGGGGTTGGGGTCGGTGAAGGCGTGGGGGTTGCTGTTGGCGAGGGGGTTGGGCTTTGTGTAGGAGTTGGTGTAGGGGTTGGTGACAGTGTAGGTGTCGGAGTCGGTGACGAGGTAGGAGTTACAGTCGGAGTGGGACTTGGAGTAACAGTGGGAGTTGGCGTGGGTGTAGGAGTCACTGAAGGTTCAGGCGTTGGAGTAGGAAGAGCTTCTTGAACTGTGAATGGGTTACTTGTACCTATAGCTGTGTTATCGATGTCAAATGTTGTTATTGTTATATCTGAACCTGGTGTGTCAAGTATTACGGAACCTACCCAAACTCCATTTTCGAATTGACCAGTTTGGATTGGAGTTATGTTTCCTGATGAAACGTTAAGATTGTTTACCCCGTTATATGCTGAAAACGTTTCATTGTTTGAGTGTTTGGCTGTAATAGTAACACTAAAAGGTTGACCTACATTTTGAGAACCAATAAAATCAAAAACAAAATGGTGAAGAGGCCTCAAAGCGACATTCAACGTAGTAGTATTAGAAATCCCATGACCAAAAACATCCATATAGGTACAATTTACTATCCACTCACCAACAGACGCTGAAGTATAGTTATTTAGCTGTTCGCCGCTCCAAGATCCCCCAGCGCCATCTTCAATACTCCATATAGCGGGGATTGCATCCCAATAGTTCGCAAATTCATCACGTGCAACAGCAGTGAAAACTTGAGAATCACCGACAAAAATAGTAGCATTCTGCGGGCTTATTGTAATACTGACAACTTCAGAAGGAGTAACTTCCACAATCAAAGAACCAAACACAGATTCGTCATCTATGTCTACAACATTAAGTGTTCGGTAACCCATAGATCTCAAAGTAACATTAAAAAATCCAACTCCGTCTGTGAGATTAGTAGGTTCAGGCAAGGTGGCAAGGGTGTCATCTGAAGAAAATTTAACGGTACCATTATAATTTGGGTCTATTTCTCCGGATTCATCTATGGCTTTGACGGTTAGGTTAAAAGATACACCTGCAATAAGCGGTGTGGAAGTATCTTCGAACAAGGAAACGTTGAATCGGGGCAAAACATCAGCCAAAGGGGCGATGCTGTTGTTTGTTATAGTTGGAGTAGCTATTGCTGTGACGGCACACAAAGCTGTAAAGAGTATTATCGTTAGGCTGATGGACTTTATGCGCAAAGCTTTAAAGCTAAAGCTATCTTTGTTCATTTTCGAAGCCCTCTCCTTCTGAAACAAGTATTGTTACTACTCGCCAATATTTAGGTGTAAACCTACATATCGTTCGTGATAATCGAAAACGTTGGTTGCACTATTGTATATCCAGAGTTCAAAGATAAGATCAACTGAGAAAGCGCTTTGTGGAGTCCAAGCAACGGTATACCCCTCGAGATTCAGAGGCAAACCATTTAGAGTCAAATCAACAAAATTTATCTGATATAACATCTCATCGAAAGTATAGTTAAATGAAAAAGAAAGAGGCATCTCTAAGATTCCTTTGTCTGGAACAATAAGGTTCATGCTGTAAAGAGACGGCTGAGTGCTTGCGGTACGATTAAAACTGCTCGGGGGCTGCTGAGTGGCGTTACATAACTTTACGTCAACACGATAATAAGCGCAGGATCCCAATTGGTTGGCGACCCCTAAATAAACCGTATAATTTTCATTACGAGAAATAGAAGAAGTATAATTTTCTGCTTTTTTCTCTGGACCCAAAAGCCAAAGTTCACTAAAAGAAGCAGACTGTGCAGGCGGGTAAACCAAGACCTTTTGTATCGCTGGTGAAGCAACAAACAACGCCGCTAACAGAATAACGACGATAAAAACAATTCTATAATTCTTAAGGTTCATTTTCAATCACTCCAGAAGCATCGTACTTCCTTTTTAAGAGATACCAAACAGCGAACCCTACAGCGATTACTGCAAAAGAACCAAAAATTGGATAGATAATTTTAAACCAAAAATCGTTAGCTGCTTGTTGAGAAGCCTCTTCTTTAAGAGCACCTGCTTTATCGGCAAAACCTTCGAGTAAATTTTGGCTTTGAATTGCCAAGTTTTTTGCAGCATCTAAATCGCCGATTGAGTAGGCGTGCTCTGCGTTAGAAAGTAATAAACCAGCCTCATTTAGAGTTAAAGTTAATTCAGTAATGTTTCCCCCAGTTTGTTCCAATTGCAGAGTCAATTCGTAGGCATTAACAAGTTGGATTTTGGCCACTGAGATTGCTGATATTGCATCGTCCATTACTGATGCTGAGACAAGTGAAGGAACTATAATGAAACATAGAGTTAATAGTAATATCGTTTGCCTGTACCATTCAATCCGCATTTTTGACTCTCCATATACCGAATATCTTAGGAACAACAATTTTTTGAAAAGACAATTGAAAGCAAACCACTCATTTATTCTCATTTAAATAGTCTAAAGCTGGCTCTTTTACATATCGGTAAAGTAACAAACCTAAACATCTTTTACATAAGGAAGTAAAAATAAAGCATTTCGAATACCTTTAAGATAGGCAATAAACAAAAAAGGTTTTAAAAAAAGTTTATTTTTCATTTGAATAATCAAGTCAGTAGCAAAAAAGAAAAGGGAAAAAACAAGAAATTGAAAACTGCTGGAATTACGCCTCACAAAAATAATTCGATTTCGAGTCATGTAATACATCTCTAGTTCACTTTCTGCCCGTTTGTGTGGATCAAGTTTATGCCAAATTCTAGCTGTCGGTACATAAACAATTTTAAATCCTATTCTCTTTGTTTTTACGCACCATTCAGTTTCTTCGTAATAAGCAAAATATAGGTCGCTGAGGAGACCAATTTTTCTAATAAGATCTACCTTTATAAGAAGAGCAGTCCCTGCGACAAAATCAACCTCTTTAAGCACATCAAATTTGCCATCGTCAATCTGATATTTTCCATTCAGGCGAGTAAGTCCTGTTTTAAAATTTATTTGACCACCTGTCGAAAAAATAAGATGAGGTTTCTCATAAATCAAAATCTTAGGACCCGCTATCCCTACACGTTCATCACTATCTGCAACCTTAACCAATTCTGTTAAAAAGCCTGAATCTACGATTGTATCGTTATTTAATAGGAGAACGTATTTAGCTCCAATGGTAAGGGCCCAACGAATCCCTTCATTGCATCCACCAGTGAAACCAAGATTCGTCTCTTCCTCTATCAACTTAATAAATATACTGTACTTGTTTTTTATGACCTTTGCTTCATTATTTCTTGAACCATTGTCAATGACTACAACGGAATAATTGGGATAATCAATTTTTTGAAGAGAATCTAGACATGCCAAAGTATCAGCTAAACCATTCCAATTAAGTATTACAATTGCAACCTTTGGATATTCGGTTTGCATTCAATGTTTCCTTCTTAAGGTTTTCTAGACTTGCACATTCTTTCCCGCAAAATCTCTGTAGCGCGCCCAAACGCTGCCTTTTGGCCTTTATTAGATATTTTTTTAGCGGGACATCCAGCAATTGTAATGTCTTTTTCGGTGAAAGACTTATCAACATACGAATTTGCACCAATTGCAATACCATCTGCAATTTCAATTGCACCTACCAACACAGCATTTGGACCAATGAATACATTATTTCCAATTTTAGGAACTAGAGGTTCATCGTTTGTTGGACTCGTTCCAATAGTAACGCCGACACTTATTCGACAGTTTTCACCTACTTTAGCTGCGCCACTGACAATTATTGTTCCACGATGAGCAATAGACAAACCAGGTCCGAAGACATTTCTAGGAATGTCAAAGCCCAGAGTAAGACTTAATCGGTGAAGTTTAAATATCAAATAAGCAAGATAAATTCGTGATAAGAAATCTTTTTTACAATTTTGATAATATTCTGTTTTTCTTAGCAAACGTTGAAATTTCCAAATTTCATCGCCAAAAATTGCAGGTCGTTTACAGGAATCCTTGCTAAGAGCGATTCTATCCGCTTCCAAAAAAAAGTCGTAATCAGCTTTTGATTTAATCAAAGTACTCACCCGTTATTAAAGCATCAATATTTTCTTTTCGAAATGAATTTAAGAATCAACGTTTTCTAAAAGAAATTTACGGTTAATAATCGAATTAAACATTATATTATAAGAGCGTAAAAAAGGTAAAAACCACTGCCGAAAGTTAGACATCAGGTAAACGAAGGTCCATAGCCATCCATTTGAGCACGTATAAAACCTAAGCCTTGTGCGGAAATAATAAAAAAGTTAATAACTGGGATAACAAAGACCTTGCGCATACCCACAAGTTTATACACTTTGCCAGCCATTTTTGTTCCACTTAAAAGAGTAAATGGCGGAAAGAATCTAAGTATTATTTGCAAGTCTTTGTGTTTCTGGTAAAGAAAATGATTTGCGTAGCCATATCCAAGATTTTTTTTCCATAATACTTTCAATGTTTTTAATTGTCTATTATGCAATCTAGCAGAGGTATTAGTAGCCAATATCCAGCCTGATTTCATAATTCGTAGAGAAATATCAATATCTTCGCCCGCACCCCTAATCTTTGTATCAAAACCACCGACTTTTTTTAAAGCCTTTAAACGGAAAATTGAGCCACCGGTGCCAATATAATTTATTTTTTTTGGCTGTAATAAAAACAAGAAATCAAGAATGTCTAATACAGATTCATTTGAAAAATTATTATAAAACCCTCGGGCTGCGCCTACTTTGTCATTTTTTTCCATAAAACAAATTTGATTTCTAACATAATCTTTATTGAGCACAAGATCATCATCAACCCATAAAATATAATCACCTTCGGCATAGTCAAGCGCAATTTGTCTTGTAGCTGCAAGTCCTTTTCCTTTGCTAGAAGTGATTAATATTGGTATATCGGTCTTTTGCGCAAAATCAGAGATTAGCGATAAAGTGTCGTCGGTACTACCGTTATCGACAATTACCAACTTCATTAAGTTGTGAGGGTAATCTTGAATTGAAATGCTCTCAAAAGCTGTTTTTACAACTCTAGACCCATTCTTAACACATAAACCCAATGTAACTTTTTTCTCCAAATCGAATCACACTCAATTAACAAATCAGATGGTTCTATAGTTTTAATTCTTTTTTGGAGGACACCATATTTCGCTGTTACCATTTGAATAGATTAAATGGCTTTCTTTGAAAGCGGAAGATACTTCAGAGTAATTATATACAGCATCATCTGAAGGGACAAGACCATTAACAATATTTAAACCACTCAAATACACCAAGCTACCTTGATCTGGCTCCGTGGTATTGGTCAAATATAAAATTCGATTCCAATTTATTAAGCCCTGGCTGACTAATACATGTCGCCCTGCTATTGAATCAGAGTAAACGCGAGAAGAGGAAGAATTTAGAAATTTTGATAGCCAAATCGCACTGGAAACATCTTGGTCTTGAGTATAAGATTCGTAGAACTGTATCTGATACGAAGACTGGGACGATGTTTTAATTTTATAATAATCAAAAGTTGATGAATGAATTGCGCCATTTGTAACATAATTTACAAATCCTGTCTGAGAGAGGAAGTAAGCACCCAAGAGTATAGCGACAAGAAACATGGAAATTCGGCCATGATTGCTAAGAGATGAGAGATTATTTTTAAGGTTCTTACCTCTTCCCGTTAATATCGTTTGACCGAATTTTATTAAGCTTAGAGCGCCAATAGGGATGCATATAGACAAGAATAAGAAAGTAATAGCGTAAAATCTTGTGAAATTTAAGGTCGCAGCAATTGAAGGAAAAAAATAGGAAACAATAAACATGACTGCAAAAAAAACACACACTAAATTGTACTTATCAGAAATACCGAGCTTTCTCGATAGCAATATAACGATAATAACGCCGACTGCTAATGAAAGTGTAACTAAACCAGTCACAACTAAATTAATCCAACTTGCCGTTGTGAAAACTTCTGGAAGACCATAAATAGAGCTAACATTACCAGCAGTCATAGATGCCAGTTGGAAGTTGGTCAATTGAGCAAAAGCCCGCCGAATCGTGTCTACAATCAAATTTAAGGTAGAATACGTAGTTGAACCGGCACTAAACATGTACCATAGAAATGTAATGCCGAAAATAGACAGAACAGTAGGAGCGTTGAATGTGTCATCGAATTTTGATTTAATACTTGAAATGATTACAACAAGCGTGATAAAAACTAAATAAATAATAGCAAGTGAATAGTGCGAAACTGCAATACAAGCACCAAAAACGATGAGCAAAAGTCTCTTTTCATTAATAGGCAATGCCTTATCAATCCAGATTAAAATAGAGAGAACTAAAAAAAATTCAGAGACAATCTGTCTGTTAACACTTATTAATTCTCCGAAAAACGCACTATAAGTAAAAACAAAAAATAGTGCCGACAATAATCCTATGGAGGTACTACTCTCTCTTTTAAAAAGCTGGTAAAGGGCTATTGGCACTAAAGAAAAGATGAAAGAATATAAAATCTTAAAGAGAACCTCAGTTTTTATTGTCATCAAAACGGAATAAAAAGTTGGCAACAAAGTTACAGATAACATAGAGTTATAGCTAATGGCAGTCCAAGAATTTACTCCAGTATCAATAGGACCCCAATAACCCCTAATCTGGTTGATTCTGAAAACAAAAAACTCAAGATTCGCATCATCGCCTATAACGTATTTTGACATGAGTAAATTTAGTAATAGAATTGAAATCGATATAGAAAAAATTATAAACGGATAAAGTTTGATAGGAACAAGTTTGTTAGAAGTAAAACAGAGAATACATAAAAAGAAAATTATTATGCATAAAGTTATCATAATTAGAACATTAATGTATAATGCGCCAACAATACCAAGTATAGGAATGAGTGTTAAGACAAAAGCCAGAGGCAGGTGCCTTTTTACGTTAAAATCAATTGAAAAAGCAATATCTGATGAAAAATCACGGTAATAACCGATCACGGAAAAGATTAAAGTAAAAACTGAAATGACTACAGATAAAGGAAGAACGGATAAAGGTTTAGAAATACCGGCAAAAACATAAATCGCATTGACTAAAAGCCCGAGCAACATGGAAGCAAATATACTTAACCCTACAGAAAATAAAAAGAAATATATAAGACCGATTTCCTTTTTGATAAAAGTTTTTACAATGACAAAGCCAGGTACAAATGATAAATAGAAAAATACAAGAATATCCCGCAATAAAGGAACGTTCAGGAAAAGAACTAATAAAAATATAAATGTCAAGAAGACAGGTATAATAAACAGATTTTTTTTTCTCATTGAATCCAATCCATAATTAATTTAGCCAGGTTAGATGAATCCCATGGACTAATAAGTACACCCGAACAAATTAACAACTGCCTAAGGTGTAATTGTTACAGTGCCGGATAAAGCATATACAAAATAGTCCGCATTCATCAAAAGTGTATAAGAGCCACTTGTTAATGTTACATTTACACCATTAACATTCAGCGAACCATCTAATGTTGTTGAACTAATTGTAATTTGTATTGATTTAGAGTATGTATAAGTTCCTCGTGAGCTGCTATCGTAGATATTATTAAAAATAAGCCTGTACGTAGAAGAAGTTAAGGGGTTTATGATTGTAGCAACACCATTATTGATCAAGGGATATGTACTATTAACGCTATTATTGTTAATTTTATTGTTATTGCATGAGCTTGAAACCAGAATTCCAGCCAACGCCTGAACAGAATTTCCTTGAATTAGACATGAGTAAGCGTTATCCAATGCAACACCTAAACTGTCAGGCGCAGAAACTGGCATAATAATTGTATTATTGCAAAAGGCAACGTTAGCTACGTTTGAAAGTGAGCATGCTCCACCCGCATTTGCATTGTTAAAAACCATCGTATTAAAGGAGATGATGTCGTTGTCTTCGTTTAATATGTATATTGCTAAACCAGTGTAGCCAGCTCCCCAGTTTACAATGTTGTTTTTAGTAATAACATCACCAGAAGAAAGATAAGAGTGTATGCCGGTAATACAATTGGCAATATTATTGGAGACCACGAAGTTTGATCGCGTAGGTGAGCCTGTGCCGAGAATTATGCCAACTGAACAACCAGTTACTGTATTATTTTGGATTAGGTTATTCCCACCATCTTCAACAGCTATTCCATAGTGAGCGGAACCACCGCCACCTATAGTATTATTAACACCTAAAACGATATTGTTAGAGATTTCACAATTCCAACCATACGTTGCAATCCCAACATCACTACAATACCCAACCGTATTATTTATCGCGTAAGCCCCTATTGTATTATTATCTTCTCCCAAGTTTATATCATTCCAGCCGCTTCGAAGTATTGTACTGTTAATAATTCCATTGTTAGAATTATGACGCGCTAAACTGTCGTGGATATTAAACCCGAACATTCTCACATCAGTAATTTTAGCCCCAATAACAACCGAGTTATTGCAATCATGGAAAGAAATCCCTTGAGTATGAGACCCCTTGCCGCCTTGATTGGCAGAATTTCCGTTAATTGTGGCATTAATAACTTTGATGTTATTGCTATTCCAGAAATCTAAAACGGCTGTATAAGCCACCGTGTTGCCAACATTATCACCCATTGTTAATGTACTATTTGGGTCAAAAACGAAAGTGACATTATTTAGACCACTTAAAGGTTGGTTTTTTGTTATTGTAAATGAACAATTAATGTAAACGGAACCGCCATTGTTCGCTTTAGTAGCTATCTGTAAAAGCGTAGTTGTTGGACTATTGTTGCTATAGATAAAAGAGCCGTTTTTGGCTACAATATAGTAAGCAGTTGAATTCGCAACCATAGTATAATCATAGGCAGGATTTCCATGCAAAGGCCCGCAGTAAATTGATCCCGACGTTGAAATAATTACATTGGAAATAATAGAACACGAGGAAATTGTAGAAACCAAAATGAAAACAACCAGTAATGAAGCAATTAGATAACAGATTGTTTCTTTCATTTTGATCTCATCCCCACATTACGGCTCATTATATATTAGCACTTGCGCCTATTATTATATTCTGGATATAGCGTATTAATTAAACATTCATAGCAACATGTTCGACACAAATACTGTTCAACAAGTGACCGAGAAAAGTTATAACCTCTTTAAAAGACCTGAAATACATTCCCATAGATTAATCCCCATTTTCTCGATGGTAAAATTAGCCACTACCTCTTCCCTTGCAGTCCTAGCTAAAGTTTGGAGTAACTCGGCATCTTTTAAAAGCGTAATGATCTTCTTATACAAGTCTTCAACGTCATAAGGGTCATAATAAAGAGCTGTCTTCCCATTAATTACATAATCAGTTATTGGGGGGACATTTGACGTAAGAACAGCCTTCCCCAAAGCCATGGATTGAAGACAAGTCATAAGACCCACAGACCTAATGGTATTATGCAGCGGAACAACTACGAATTTGGATTTTAAAGCTTCTTCTACAAAGGTCGCTATTGAAGCCCTAGGCAACCAATGGACTTTTGGCGGTAAATAATTTGGTGGAGGCAATGCAGTTCGAAGCCTTAATTCTGGGAGCTCCTTATGCCATCTTTCATAAACATCAATGAGAGTATTAAAATCACGAAATTCTCCAGCGGTGTATATGTAACCTTCATTTTTAACTCTTTTAGGGCGAAAGTAATCTGTCTCGACACCAAAAGGAACGAATGAAAGAGCATCATCGGAAAAACCAAGAACATCTCTATAAAAAGGTCTTTGACAAGATGAGTGAAAAATAATATGTGAAACACTATTCGGATTAAAAGCTTGCTTTAAAAGCCTGCACACTAAATTTGGAGGAATATCTTTAAGAAAACGCTCAACCGCTATAGGCATACCCACATCAATCAAAATATGCGGAATTGCTTTTTGAAAACCAATCTTTGATCTGAGCAAAGAAAAAAGAAAAGCACTTGGAGAGTCGAAAGACAAAATTAAATCGTAATTTTTAATCCTATTAAAGGTTTTTAAAAATTGCAGATGTACTTTTGAAGGCTTTTCCAAAGTATAAAGAAAACCGCTTTTTTGAATCCCCATGACATCTACAGTTACGCTACTAGGCCAGTATTTAAAAAACCAATAGCTCTCACCAGAAACTACTTGATCAGGATTTAAAATAGCACTATTAAATTTCTGAACTCTATGGACAGGCCAATTTACTAGCATTAAAATTTTCAAAAACAAATCAACTCTGCAAATATTTTCGAGATTAATAAAATTTTTTAGTTTTCAAACAATTTGTTCAAAAATCTCAAATATCGTTTACATAATATATTGACATCAAGCTCACTTTCAGCATAGCGCCGCCCATTTTGGCCTTTTTTTAATAGAACCTCGCGGGGAGCTTGCTTTGCTTCCAATATAGAAAGTGCCAATGATTCAGCGTTAGGTTCAGAGACAAAGCCGCAATCAAACGTTTTAACAATTTTAGAAGGCAAATCCAGCGTAGTTATTATAACTGGTTTTCCAACTGCTAAAAATTCAGCAAATTTTGTAACAAAAACAGCGGACCTATTTTTGGATTGTTTGCTGCAAGTAGAGTCGCCTGGAATTACCAAGACATCAGACTTTTGAAGTTCAACCACAAGTTCATTTCTTGACAACCAGTCCACCAATACCGCTTTATCGCCTATCCTTTTTTGGATTTCCAACTTATAACTTGAATCTTCAGTTCGAAAACCAATAAACTTGAAAGTTATACACTCGTCACGTAAAATTTCAGCAGCGCGCACCAAAATATCAACTGATTCAACCTTGTAAAATGAACCAGCGTAAGTGACAGTAAAATGCCTATCACTACTTGAAGAGACAGTTTCTTCTTGAGGCCTGAATTGTTGCAAATCAACACCGTTTACAATGATCTCAATGTTTTCAGGTTTAATTCGACTTTTTCGTTTAAGTAATCTTCGTTTTAATTCCGACGACGACGCAACATAATAGTTGACAAAGCGAATTGCGACATACTCAGTGAATATCATCTCGAATTCTGCGAAGTAACCTGCAAAGTCAAATAGGCCCTTATGAGTCAAATGGACCTCAGTCAATACATCGCTATGCACATCATACACGACTTTAGTGTTATTACCAAGTAAGGGCGATACTAAAGCAAAGAAAAAAGCCGCACCAGATCCTCCAGCATGGATAACATCAAATTTACGTAAGTATTTTAAGATAAAAGGAATATTCAAAGGCTGAATTAGTACGGGAGAACCGAAGAAAAGATCCCCAAGGAAAAGTTTACTTGTTTCGGCGCCTGCCTGCCTGCAATGACGCTCAAGGTTAAATATGCGGTGGTTATAGGCGTTCGACATCGATGATTTTTCGAAAGATACAAAAAGTATACGCAAAAAAATGCCTCATTTGAATTGATTACTATTTGACAGGTAGTTAACGATTTTGATTTCTACTCTTTTTTATTTGGTGAAAAGGATATCAATCCTTTTAAGACCCACAGCGATTTAATTTTTCAAAATATTTTTTTACATACGCTTCTGGAGAATAGTTTTGGCTATAAATCGATTTTATGTGTTCTGGTGAAAACTCTTTTTTAGAAAAACTCATTACTAGCTGTCTAAGGGTATTCAAATCTTCATAAACTAGATTCTTGTTTAATTTTTGAACTATTTCTGGTATTCCACCAATTCTAGAAGCTATAACGGGACACCCCATAGAAAAAGCTTCCAAAATAATCAAAGGATTATTTTCAGGACATATCGAGGGCACTATGAGTGCATTTGCGTCATTTAACAAACGATACAATAAATCGTGATTCGTCCAACCAAGTAAAATTATCTTTTTTTCTAGACCGAGTTTGTTTATAGAAGCTTTTATACTCGGCATCAGGCTACCTTGTCCAGCAATCAAGAGATTTGACTCAATATGAGGATCTGCAAATAGGTTAATCAAATTTAATATTCCTTTATGTTTTTCTAAAACGCCAGCATAAAGGAAGAAATTGGAAAAACCAGATTTACCAATATTTAGTGGAGGTCTCGGAACAAAATTAGGGATGGTTTCAATTCTTACAGGTATCTGTGCGCTAATCTTATTGCGCAAATAATCGCTTGGTGCGATCATGCAATCAATCTCATCCACTACTTCCTTAAATCCTTTAAACGAGCGCCAAACTTGAGGAAATCTTCTACGCCTTATTGAGCATGATAAACATGAATAATCATCACAGGAAAATTCGCCATTTTTCAATAGGTTATTTTGCTGGCAGACCAACCAAAAATCATGAGCAGTATACAAATTAAAATAGTTACTACGTTTGCCTAAAAGTCTGTAACTTAGCAGAGAGATATTATGATGATGGACTATGTCAGGTTTGATTTCATTTACCAAAAACTTGAATTTCCGCTCCACTAAAGGGGATCCACCAAACAAATAGGCTAAATAAGAAGTGTAATGTAAAGGTGATTTAATTGAGTAAACATAAATTCCAGTATCTCCGCTTTCTTTAGGTATACTTTTTCGTTTGAGCTCATATGCATCTATACTATGCAGAACATTAACTTTATGGCCGAGTCTAGTTAATTCTTGGGCTAAACATCCAACGTGGATTGCATCGCCTCCAATATGATAAGGAGGGAAAAATGTTGATGTTAACAAAAATTTCAGAGTTTCCATTTGGTATCCGCTAATTAAAAATGATTACTACAATTTCATAAAGAACAAGAATTCAGTGTGCATGCTCCATTTTATGGAAAATATAGTTGTTTACTATTTTGATCGCATATCTAGCGGCAAGAGGTAAGTCCTCTATATGTCTAAAAGTATACCAAATATTATTCATCCACCATCGGTTGTTAAAGTATAGTGCTTGATAAGCCATTTTTCTAGCTTTATCCAAATCAAAACTGGTCAATTCGTCTGTTCTCATTACAGATTCATGCTGGTATAATTCATGCCAACTGATGTCTTTGCCGATCCAACCTTTTTCTGTAGCGATTCTTTGAAGTTCAGTTCCAGGATATGGAACAGCAACATTAAATTGGGCACCTGTTGGCAATGTCCGTTTTACGAATTTTATAGTTTCCTTAACTGTGTCCCAGTTTTCACCAGGCAAACCAAAAATGAAACTACAGTAGACCTTTATTCCAACCTTTTTCACAAGTCTTATAGCATATTCAGCTTGCTGAACAGTAATACCTTTCTCGGCATTATCAAGAATCTTTTGACTACCTGATTCTATCCCAAAAGATATTCCTCTACAACCTCCAGCATACATGATTTTCAACAAAGATTCATCAACAAGATTAACACGTGTATTGCAGTACCAGACGATATTCATTTTTTCTTTTTTAATAGCATTTGCAATTGTTATTGTTCTTTCTTTGTCGATTGTGAAAGTCTCATCAAAGAAAGAAAGTGTTTTTACATTGTATTTCTGTTTAAGAAAACGCAATTCCTCGATAATGCTCGCTGCAGATCGATTCTTTAATTTTGTATGTCTTTCTGTGCAATAAATGCAGGAAAAAGGACAACCTTTACCGGCATACATAATCGTAAATGGCGAACCATGATGAGTATTTATGTAATAATTTTTGAGTGACGGAAGCAAATCATAATCGGGTAAAGGCATATTTGCCCAATTTGATAAGGGCTCAGCAGGGTCATTAACGTTAATTTTGCTCCCATCACGGTATGCTATGCCCCGAACAGAAGATAGATCATTACCTTGACTTAAAGCTGATACGAGGCTTGGTGTTACTGTTTCATATTCATGCCGTATATAAATATCAAGTTCGCTAGCGGTTTGCAACACGCTTTCGGGAAGAGTTTGAAGGGTCCAACAAATTCCAATAGTCCATGCGTTTCGATGACTTGTCTTTGAGATAGCGGCTACTTTAATATCTTCACCAAAAGTGGTTGGGGTAAACCTAAAAATCAAAGCGTCATAATTTGAACACACAATCCCTTTTTTGATTTGATCCCAAGAAAGGTTCAAACCGTTTGCATCTATCAAGGATACTTCATGAGAGTTAGATTTTAGTAAGGAGGCTATTTGTAGAAGACTATAAGGGGGAAGAACCGAGTATCTGTCGGTAACTTCACATCTTTCTTCTCGGATAACAGGAATACCCTTGAATCTGGGGGGGTTGACAAGCAAAATCTTCATTTTTTCACCGATTTGATATGTTTTCTATTTAAGCAATTAAGATTTTTTCATACACCTGCTTGGTTTTTCTCGCTGTTTCTGTCCATGTGAAATTATCCACAACGGTTTTACGTGCGTTCTCGCCTAACCTATTTGCTAGTTTGGGATCATCTAAAAGCTGAATAACGGTTTCAGCGATAGCATGCGGCGTTCTGAAAGTAAACAGACCGTTATAACCATTTTTGACTACTTCCGGTATTCCACCAACGGCGGTGGTTATAACTGGTCTGCCAGAACTCATTGCCTCCAGAAGCTTAAAGGGAAGATTTTCCCAAGAGGTAGGCATGGCATAAGCATAAGATTTTGCATAAAGCGATGGCAAGTCTTTGTAATCCACATACCCCAACAAGGTTACCTTATCTTTAGGAACACCTTTTTGCTCAAGAATATCGCGAAGAGATTTAACGTATCCAGACCCCGCAAAAACGAAATGAACATTTTTGTTAACCTTCAAAATTTCAGGTATAGCCTGGGCTAAAATATGTGCTCCGCGTGCAACCGTTAGCCTTGACGCATAAAGTATTACTGGATCAGAGATATCACTAAGTATGTTAGAATCGGAGTGTTTTGATGGCGAAAACTGCTGGGCATCGACACCGTTATGAATAACAGGCCCATCAACATAGGCATACTGATAATTTTGTTTAATATGTGTTTTAGTCCATTTTGAGACAAAAATATTCATCTGACGAGCGCTCTTTCTCAGGTAAAACCTTTCGGCCAGTCGCAACATAGGATACAAGGCAAGCTCAAAATGCTCAGATGAATCCATCTCAGACCATTTCTGGTTAGTAATCTTGATTCCGTCAACTTGATTTTTTACTGTACTATGGATTGTCGTTACTGTCGGAGTTTTTAGCCTTAACTTGGATAAAATGTCAGACATATGAGCATGCTGAGAATGAAGCAATTCGATTTCATTTTCTTTAACGATTTCGGGCAACTGTCTAAATAGTTGATACTGAAATTGGCTGTTATAAAGGAAAGTCTCGCTAGCGCCTGAAATTATATGCAGATGGATTTTATTATTGAAATAGTTAAGAATGTCTGTTTCTGTGTATGAACTATCAGAGCCGTCTATTCGTTTAATATTCCTAAGCAGGGTAATTACATGGATTTCGAGATTAGGATCTTTGCACAAATTTTTGACTAGTTCAACACAGTATGTACCTACTCCACCCCAATTTGGCAAAAACTCCGGAGCTATTAGACCTATCTTCAATTTCTCACCAAAAATGAAATTTTTCTGTGGGTTATGCTCATATAGCTATGAGCTCGATTTGAACCAGTTGACAAAGTTTTCCAGGCCAGCCTCTAAGCAGTATGAAGGCTTATAGCCTATTGTAGAAATCTTTGATGTATCCGCTACCAGATGCTTTACATCGCCCTTCCAACTTGAACCTATAAAATCGATATGTGTGTCAACACCATAGATTTTCAGTAAGGCAGCGGCGACTTCGCGTATTGTGGTTTGTCTGCCAGAAGCTACGTTGTATACTTCGCCTACTGAAAATTCGTCTTGCGACACCAAAAGCAAGGCTTTGATTGCATCTGCAACATATACGAAATCTCTCATTTCTTCTCCAGTACCAAGCATTTCAATACGATTAGGGTTTTCTTTTACTTTCAAAAGTAAATCGTACATTATATATTTCAACTGCCGGGGTCCATAGACATTAAAAAATCGAACTATGGAAACAGGCATTTTATAAATTCGATAATAAAGTCTAACGTATTCCTCGGCGCATAGTTTTGAAGCGCCATAGGGTGATATTGGCAAGGGTTGATCGCTTTCTTTAAGAAGATGATCGGATTCGCCATAAACTGCAGCAGTTGAAGTAAAGATGAATTTTTTACTATATTTTTTAGCTGAATTGAGAACAATTAGAGTTCCTCTTGCGCTTGTATCAAAATCCTGCAAAGGGGCATCGATTGAAAATTTGACCACATGGCCGCTACCAAAATTTTTAGTGATAGGGATATACTCTGCTAAATGAAAAACTACATCAGAATGCTTGACTATACTGTCAACTAGGTCTATGTCGGAGATATCACCTTTAATAAATTTTAACGAACTATGGCTTCTAAGATTTTCTAATACACCGCTCGATAGATTATCAAGCACAGTGACAGAGTGCCCTCGCGCAAGAAGTTCATCCACAAGATGCGAGCCTATAAAACCAGCGCCGCCGGTTACAAGTATTCGATTTTTTTCTAGTTCAGAATTTTTGTTTTGCTTTTTGCTCATATATATCGTGTCTTCCGGCAATTTGTATCAATCAAGATTTTCTAGTTTGAATTAAAAGCCCCTATTGTTTCTATGTATCCGTTTGTGTGCACGTGACTATTCAATGTAGCCTTTATTTCAGATAGTATAGCCTCTATTGCTTTCTTTACAAAAAGTTGGGTATGTAGCGCCTATACGATACGTTCTCTTTCTTTCCCAGATTTTTGAATTTTTAGAATAATTCGGCTTGCATGATCGAGATTATCAGCAACAAAGTCTGCCTCATAAGCGAGACCTAGATGAACACCTCTAAATTCTCCAGACAATAGCCTAATTGTTTTAATTCCGAGTTGTTTAGCACCTACAAAATCAGTATATGGATTGTCTCCGAGATAGATGGCTTTCTCAGGTTTTGAAGATAAAGCGGAAAGCACTGCTTCGAAAGCTTGTGTGTTAGGCTTTTCAAAAGCAGCGCCTAACTGACGTGCGTAAACAATTGCATTAAAGTAATCTTCAATTTTCAGCAATCTTACTTTATTACGCTGGGTTTCAACGTTTCCATTGGTAAGTAAACCCAACTTGAAATTTTCGTTTCTCAATGTTTTAAGCAGCAATTCTGCACTATGATATAGTTTTAGATTGGGTTTCACCGTGGAAAACAAAGTTAAGATATTCGTGAGCAAATTCTTATCAATGTCGTAGTCAGTTAATAAGTCATTGAAAAGATGAGGGTAAATGCTTGATTTCTTTTGAAAATCAGCCCAGAGTTTATCGCGGATTTGATGCTGTGAAAATTTCGATTTTTTGGAAAGAAAATCAGCAATTTCAGCAAAAGCAGCATAAAAATACTGTCGTTCGTCGTATAGCACTCCGTCTAGATCAAATATCACAGTATCGATAAGCGACATGTGCTATCCCAAGTTCAGGTATTGCTCCTTGAAGTAACGAAGCATCAGAATGTTGTCTTTGACAGTTACTTTTGGCAATTCTTCATTTAACGCCATTTTTAGTGCATAGTACAAAATATTAGCTCCGGCGGCACTGCAAAATGCAACTGACGCCGCAACGCGCGGGTTAAAATCGAAAGGCAAAGGCTCACCAGCAGAGTTACAGCCTAATTCAATGTTTATTGTGTAATCAAAGCCGAAAGCATGGCTTATATTTCTAATTGTAGCCTCAATTAACGGGTCTCTTTTCACTTTGCCCACGATTGTTTGGCTTGCGTTACCATAGACACGTACTTTAGGAACAATCATCAAAGCTTCACCGTTTATAGCCAAAAAATCCACGCTATAAATTGTCCCCGGAAGATACTCCATTAAAACAAGTTCGGGAAAAATTTTTTCATCAATAACACTGAGCGCTTTTAGGGCCTCATCATAGCTAGTATCGAGATAACCGGGTTTATCATTCAAGAGGTGATGTGTAAGATTTTCTGTAGTTAATATTCTTGCGCCTCTGCCACCCCGTGATAAGACTGGTTTCATCACGATTTTTTTTTCGCCGATTCCAAGTCTATGTGAAGCATCTTCAAATTCCTTTAAGCTTTTCACGATCCGAAATTCGGGACAGGGTAAATTATGCTGCTTTAAAGTTTGGTAAGCTCGACCTTTATTGAATGCTTTTTCCAGAACATCATATTTGGATATGGCAACTATGGTACCATTTTTCTTAAAGGAATCACTGTTTTTAGACAGCACTAATGCTTCTTCATGTGAAGCGGGAAAAAGTACATCAACTGACTCTTTTGAGCATATCTCCATCATTTTTTCTACATAAATAGGAGAATCGCCTGGCGGTACCTGATAGAATTTATCTGCTATGCACTGCCCAATGCAGGGAGCGTTTATGTCTGTGCCTATTATTTTTAGTGCTCTGTTGTCTGGATTAAAGCGTAAACTATGGATGTGGCTTGGACTTATTACACCACCTGAGCAAGTGATTAAAACATTAACGGAGTCCATATACAGTCGTCACTCGTTTTATGGACAACAATTTTCCCAGAACTTTATTTTCGCTAAGGAATTATATCAGCTTTTAATTGCGAGCAAATTTTGCGTCTGATTTTGAAGACAAGAACCTTCTTTGGTTTGCCATGGTGCGCCTCCTGTACAGAAAAGGTAGTCTACAATAGAGAGATTTGGGATAAAATCGCCACCATTGCATTGCTGATAAACGGGGTATTCAAAGTCTTGAAATACTACTTTTACACCTTTCTGATGGAATTTTTTAACATCAAGATAAGTTTTTGATCCCCTTCCAGCTAGATAGGTATCGGCGCCTAGTTCTTTGCAGTAAGCCAAGAGTAAGTCGCTGTTTTTGCCCTTAGCCCTTAATGAAGAAGCCATTATCAGAGGAGTACTTATTTCAAGAGAATCCATGACACCTCTTATTATGTGCATGTTAAGGTCAATCAATAGAGGCCAATCCTTGAGGTAAGTTTGCTCAAGGAGCGCACTGTATTTATCCCAGTAAGGTGCTTTGGAGTAATTCTGTTTTATGCTAAGCCAGTGTTTTCTGGTCCAGTCATTCACTTTGGAGATTTTTACTTGGTTAATTAATTGTGGTTCGCGTGTGTGCTCTATGGGTACTGTTAGCCACTTAGCCGCATTCGCTATTTTAATTCTGTTTCTGTTGGTGAAGCCTTGATTTTCGAATTGAACGTTGTCTGCGATGACGAAAACGTCGCTTTGTTGTATTTTGTCAAAAAAGCCTAACCAAGGCAGATAGTTGGGTTGATGACCAGCCAAGATCATGCTTTGGTTACACTAACTCCGTTCCAGCGATGGTTTCTACGTATTTTACTACTTCGTACGCTTCGGCTGCATGAAGCCCTACTTGGCTTCCTCTATATGAGGCTAAATTGACCATTGATTCGTATGCTATGTAATGTTTAGTTTTCTGGGAGATGTGGCATTGAAGCGCTTTCCATTTTGCCGCTGTAGATTTTGAGATGTCAACGAAATAGTTTGGGGCATAAGTGGATGTGACTCGGGGTGTTTCGTATGCCAAAATTCGCGGGATGTTTCGGAATGCGGATATGGATAGCCAACCTGTTTGTCTGTGGTCTTGATGGACATCGTTTACGGAGTGTGTGAGTACTATTCCAGGTTTATGTTTAATAGCAAACGATTCGAGGAAATCAACGGCTTTTCTTGAGTGAGGTACTTCAGAATCGGTGAAATCGCCGAAGTGTACTTCCGAGACGCCGAGGATTGATAGAGCGTTTTTGCTTTCTTGCATTCTTATCTGTGGTGATGCGCTTAATTCGCCTTTTGTCATGAAGACGGCTATGATTTTTGTACCTTGTTTTGCAGCTTGATAGAGTGTTCCGCCGCAGCCTAGTTCGATGTCGTCTGGGTGTGATCCTACTGCGAGAATTGTTTTGCAGGCATAAACCAAAAGTGTTTGTCTCCTAGAAAGTTGTCTCTTGCACGATGCGTTTTAGGATGGCAACGCCGTGTCTTACTTTGAGTTTTTTCTCTCCGACTCTTTGGCGGTATAATATGGGGATTTCTACTATTCCGTAGCCTTTGCGTTCGATGTAGTGGTTTAATTCAACTTCGATGTCGAATCCCTTGGATTGTACTTTCCAATCTTTTAGGATATCAGCTCGAACTACACGTAGACCTGTTAGTGGATCGATTAATTCGACACCGTTCAATGCGTTATGCATGAATGCGATGAGGCGGTTTCCGATGTAGAAGATGTTGTGCATCGCTTTGGGGTCAGTTTTGTCAGTGAATCTGTTGCCGCAGACCATGCCGACTTTAGGGTTTTCGTCTAGGATTTGTATCATTTCATGTATGTATTCTGCGGGGTAGGTGTAATCTGCATCTGTGATTACTACATAATCAACGGATTGTAAGTTCTTTATTCCTTTGGCTAATGCGTCTCCTTTTCCTTGACCATCTTGGAATACGACTTGTGCGCCTAAGTCTTTGGCGACTTCAACTGTTCGGTCGGTACTGTTACCGTCGACGACTAAAATGTTTGGGTTATTGAGAGTTTCCATTAATTCGTTTATAGTTAAGGCTATACCGTCTTCTTCATTTAATGCGGCTATTATGACTTGTATAGTTGGTCTAAAATTGTTTCCTCTCCGAATTGACAACCGCTGTGAAGTCGATAATCCAGATGATGGGGCATCTTTTAAGTCTTTATAATTTATTTTTAATTGCGAGTATTCTATCATAAGCAGGCACCCTCCGACACTGACTGGGTTGAGCAGAGTGTACTTTTTAGACATTGACTTTCGAGGATGCTTTGTTCATTGACTAGGGCTTCAAGGGATTGTTTTAGTTTTGTGAATTCATTTTGGAGTGTTTTGTAGCGGCCGAGGAATTCTTCGCCGCTGGTGGTTAATTTGTAATTTGCGTCGGTACGATTAACAAATCCTGCTTCGGTTACTAGAGTTAGGTATTTTTCTAAGAGTTTGAAGCTTAGGTTTGCCTTGAACATTATGTGTGTTTTGCTTGAGCCCGCACGTGAGGCTTCCAAGACTGCGGCGATTATGCTTAGTCGATTTCGGTTTTTTCCCAATGGTTTCACCTTTCAATTTTGTTTTCTACGTGCTATCGGAGCTATCACTACCAAATCCCTCCCTGACGGAAGCGGATAAGAAGCGTACACCTAACTAAACGTTAACTAAACTAGCCCTCCTATTGCAAGCATTCTCATTGAATGTTCTTTTAAGGGTTTTGCCAAAACACTCTTTATTCTCAAGCAAGATTATAGATGCAGATGCTTGCCTGTTTGGTCTCCAACCGCTGTTTTTTGCGAACATTCAATTGTCTCCTGATAGCAGAGAGCAAACAGGAAAGAGGCAGCGTGTAATCAGACATGCTACCGATTCCTATTTGGTTCTCTAGCAACAAATCATCAAAAAATGGTTATAAACGATATTTCTTAAGACGGAATATATCTAGAAAAAGTTCGATCTAATTCTGTCTAACTAAATGTGAGGTTCTAGAAAAAAGCGGTTCGACAGAAGAGAGATGCCGTTGTTTAAAAAAGCATTAGCTGCTAAACTGAGTGTAGCCAGCCGCGTCCGCCTTTCTTTTTGTTCTGACCTTTAGGTTTCTCAATTTTGGGGCGGGGATTGGCTTTTTTGGTCTTTTTACCCGTAACTTCTGTTTTTATGAACTTGTGCCAACCGCCTTCTTCCACGGGAGGCGGGATGTAGCGTTCTGGATTCTCCACCATGTGCTGCTCAAGAATTTCTTTAAAGCTCAAGGGTTTGAAGTCCTTGGTTGCGTGGATAACGGTGCCTTGCTCTATGAACAGCGGGGTGTAGTCGTTTGTTGAGATGCCTTCTGCTTTGAGTTTGTCGTCGAAGCGTTCTTCCCACAAGAGTTTCCACTGGGTTTTTAGTTGTTCTACTAGTTGTTTTTGGGCTTGGACTCTACTTTGGCTTGATTGTTCTGATGGGTTTTTTGGGGAGTCACTTGTGGTCTGCATTGTGCGCTCACTCTTAGCGGCTTCATTGTCTTATTTAACCCTTATTCTAGAAAAATCAATATAAAATTCCATACTGCAACATCAAACCAACTGCAAAAAGAGAAGGCTGGCAAAAAAGAAATAACTATCAATACACTTTCATAGCAGGGTGTTAAAATGTCAGTTAAACCCCAGATAAACATCAACCAAGCATACCGCCTCCTTCACCCCATGCATACGGTTCTGTTATCCTGTGTGGGTAACAGTGCAAAACCTAACATCACAACTCTCGCTTGGGCGATGCCTACATCCATTAATCCGCCTCTGCTTGCTGTCAGCGTGGCACCTGGACGTTACAGCCACACGTTAATCGAAGAATCAGGAGAATTCATAGTTAACGTTCCCACGTTGGAGATTTTGCAGGCGGTTTACACTTGTGGAAGTCTTTCGGGAAGAAGTTTTGATAAATTCAAAAAATGCGCTCTAACTCCGTTGCCGGGTAGAAGAGTTAAGGCACCGGCTATTCGTGAATGTGTGGCCCATTTGGAGTGCGAAGTGGACGGTCAAATGCAGACGGGTGATCACACGATTTTTGTGGGCAAAATTCTTGAGGCTTACGCTGATGCTGGAGCTTTCACTGAAACAGGTTATGACCTAAAACGTACTCATCACCTGTACCATGCAGGCGGCAACAATTTTGCGGTACTAGATCCAAAGAACTACAAAGCGTAGTCTTGGTACTGCCGTATTTTGGTCTCGGCCACACGGGCTTGGCGCATACGAAACCTTAACCGCAGACGCTGTTGCTCTGTCGCCTCCTCCCCTCCCTTTCAAATAGTGCCACAAGAATGCGGTTAGTAGGGGTTGTTTTTGGCTAATTCTCCAGTTGGAAGAAGCAAACATTCTGAATTTAACTGTGGTCATTGGGGGGTTGCTGTTGTGTTTGTACAGTCACATAGGGTTAATAGCGGTTCTTAGTCAGATGATTCATGCATAACTGCCCTGGTAGGAGGTGGAATTTTGCCAGAATCATCGATTAATATCAATGAAAGGTTGCAGCAAATCGGGGAAACCGCTCAGGAGTATAAGGAGGCGATTATGAAGCAGTTTAAGGATATGGAAGTTGAAGTTAAGAACTGGAATTTCTCGGTTGGGAAAGCTGATAAAGAGTACACTGTCGAAGTGAACCTTAAGTTGGGTATCCGATCCAAAAAAGCCTGAGCACAAGCAGCATTTTTAGTTGATTGTTTGGTTCCAGAAGTAAACTTTGCTGTAGTTACCTTTTGTTAGTGGATATTGTGGGTGATCGTAAACTATATCCAAACCCAATCCGTACCGGGCAAGCAAAGTCTGTGTATTGTTCCAGATAAGTGCAGATTTATCATCTGGTCCCCAAAACCCCCATATCTTATCGTCAACTCTACGCATTCCAAACCCGTAATCTTTGGGCAAAACTAAAACCGCTTCCGCTTCGGCTTGAGTTGGCGGGTCTTTGGTTGCGATTTGTTTCCAGAATCGTTCCAGCGCTCTGAAATGTTCATCGGTTAGGGTTCCGTATGGGTTTTCGGTGTTGTTGTAGGGATAGTTGAATATGGTTATGTATTTTGCGCCCCCGTTGTAGGCGGTTACCATTTGGTTGTAGATGTTGGTTCCGCTGTCGAGGTATGGGGGTTCATTGTATTTCCAGGTGATTATTGCGCCCCACTCTTTGTCTTGGAGGGTTGCGGCGCCGCGTATTTCGGCGATTTGTTGTGTTAGGCTCAAGTTCCAGCCTACTTGGGTGAACATTGTGTTGTAGCCTGCTTGGTAGTTGTACCAGTATAGTAGGTAATCAGAAGTGTAAGTGGTTATGTTGTTTTGTTTGAGGCTTAATAATCCGCGATTTCTTGATACGAGTGCATTGTACCATTGGGCTTCTTCTGCGTAGCTTTGAGGCTGTATCCCGGTCTGGGTGGCTTCTTGAAGTTTATTGTAAATAGGCAGCAAACTTGACCGCGTGTAGGTTGAGTTAGTTTTTGAAAAGTCATTTTGCCAATACTCGGTCCAGTTCCAATCGAAAGGTATCCCTATTGGTTCATCGTCATAGTATGCACCCAAGTATTTATCGCCGTAAACCACTTTAGAATCGTTTAGAAAACGTAGCTGCCACTCCCAGTTGTTGGGGGTTCGGGTTCCGAGGTTAACGATTATGTGTAACCCGGCGTTTGTGGCGTAGTCGCAGATTTCTTTCACTGCTGATTCGTTCGCGCTTATGGGGTTTATGCCGCAGTCTAAGATGAATAGGTTAGTGTATGTTTTTGTGCGGTCAATTAGCAACTTTGCCTGTTCAACGGTTGTGCCGCCGAAAGCCACGCCTGCATAAACGGATAATGCAGTTTGGTTGCTGCTTTGGGTGTAAGAGATCAGCAGTGAACCTGACGCCGCAAAAATGATGACAACCAGAACCACTGAAAGTATATGCGTCCGCTTCATTTTCGGCTTGGTTCTCCATTTCAGGTTAGCACATGCCTGTGCAACCTTGCCTTGGTAATATGATGGGTGTGATTGCATATAAGGTGTGTTGAAACCAAAACAGATAAAAACTCGGCATGCTATCCATCACAACGAATCAATAGAGGACTTTGAAAATGCCATCTGAAATCACTGATGTAGAAAAATTTGTGTCAATGAGCGCCAAAGCAAAGGAATGCCAAGTTAAGAGGCTAAAAGACGGCGTAAAATTGAAGCTTCGTACTCCCCGCCAGCTTTACACGCTTAAAGTCGAGACGTTGAGAGCTGACGAAATCATAAAGAAACTTCAATGCACCATTAAAGAAGAAGAAAAAGAATAAACAACAACTATTTTTCAGTACGTTCTTTTGTTTTCTCATAGTTTTTAACTAAACGTTTAACTTTCTTTTCTAATTCCCGTTCGTACACGTGTTCGGGTATCGGTGGCGAAAGCACCTTTTTTGTATGCAAAGTTTTAGGCGGTACTATTCGCTGGGCCCCAGTTTTAACGGTGACTTTACATCCGTCAGAGTAGTCCTCAAAGTCTTCGAGCGCTTCAACAATCCAGTATCCTTCACTTTTAGTTATGACTTTGACTTTGTGTAACCCTTTGTAGAAGTAGAGTTCACTCATAAAATCCACACCCATTATCTATGACTCTATGAGTAAATATGTTTTCCCAAACGATTAGCTTGTTTGATTTTGAGCTTGTTTGCATACATTACTAATCGCAAGCATAATAGACGGCATGGTGAAGATGCTGAAAACCCGCGTATATTTCGGACGAGCGGCTTTGTGGATGTCAGAAACGTTTCCTCCTGCTTTGAGGTATCCTTCGATGAAGGCAACAGCCAGCGAAGATGCCTTGATGTTGCCGTCGAAGGGCTGCAGATAGTGCCCGCAGTAGTAGAGGAAAACCGCGATATCCCAAGCTTTGTCGCCTCCCTGCTGAGCCTGCTCAAAATCAATCAGGTACAATGTGCCATCTGCTTTTACGAGAACGTTATCAGGTTTAGTGTCTCCTAACGAGACGCCTTTTGCATGCACTTTCGCAAGAGTTTCTCCGACTTTGGCTACTGTTGCTAAAACCTCGTCTCCTGCTTCATCAGATGCGTACTGTTTGATAGCTTGGCTTAGGCTTGCGCCTTCTATGAACTCCATAAAAACTAGGCGTTCAGTGTTGCTGACGAGCAAAATTTTGGGAACATTGAAACCTGCATTTGACAAAAGCTCGCTGATGGCGCATTCCTTGGCAAGGCGGGCTTGCCCAGAAACCGCAAATGACCGGGCGCCAAACGACCAAAGACTTAAGGGGAACCATTTGAAGCCTGACCAATCCTTGAACCGCTTAGCCAGCACCTTTCGATCTCCAGCGTTGATGAGGTATACGTCGTTTAGCATGCCGCCGACATGTTCCACTTCTACGTTGATGGTTTGGTCTTTTAACAGTAGACGCTGAGTGAACCCTTTGATGTCGATTTTTTCGGAAAGGGATACGTATCCTTCGGCGGTGGGGAAAAACAGGTATCGTTGTGGGTCTATGAATCGACAGGTTTGGTTAGGTTGACGGAGCCAATTTATTTTTTGGGTCCGCAAAAAGGCTTCTGCATTCTGCGTGACGATGCTCATCAGTTGCGGTAACACGCCAAAGAGGGAGGTGAATAGTGTTCGGGGTGCGTTTTTGGATAGGTTGATTATGCGTAGTTTGGGGTTTTGGGATTTAGCGATGAACTTTTGGGTTATGTAGTAGTATCCGTCTTGCTCTGTTAGGTAGCCCTGTGTTTTTAGGTGATTTAGCGCCTCTTTGTAGCTTTCAAGTGCGTGTTCTTCGTTTTGAAACAGGCAGCTTGTCAAGTCAGACAAGTCATAAGCCAATAGCGGGAAAATTCTAAGACGACTAGAAATTACTTCATAGAGGAAGTATTGGGGCAATATTCGGATACGTGAGACAAGTTCTGGGAAGTTGATGACCAAGTTCTCGAGAGACTCTGAAATCAAGCGCTGCTTTAACTCAACTTCCATCTGACGAAGGTACGACTCGCCGTTAAAAGCTATGTAGGGGAAGATTAGTTTACTCGCTAGAGCTTCGCCCAACATGCCCCTGTCGACGTCGCGTTCAAAAATCCACTGGTCTACTGCGAAGAAAAAGACTGTTTTGTTTTTGATGGGCTTTAGGTAGCTCATGATGCGGGGTTGAAAATTGTGGATGACGACCATTATTTCAGAGATAGAACGGTCATTGGAGGGTTTAAAGTTGTAGGAGTCTACCTGTGCGGTTGCCACGATTTTTTGTTGCCCAGCGATGTGCCTGCAAAACTCGGAAACTTCGCTTGAAAAGTCGCTGTTTTGGCTGTTTTTTGCAGGTTTGATGGCTATGCACCCTGTTGGATATAGCAATGGCGCATAGGAATATTTAAAAAGAATTCTATTACGTCGCTAATTGGCTTTTGGATGTTGAGTGAAATGGTTGGCAAGTGCAAAAAAGCTTGCCATTTAATGGGATTCTATGTATGGGGTTTTGCTCTTGGGGGTTATGATGCCGATTTCTGGTTCGGGAGTGGCGATGCTGATTTTTCTACAAATCAAATTCAACGACTCCTCAGTAAAGTTTAGCATGCTTTGACCGTCACTGGTTAAACTGTAGACTTTACGTGGACGCTCAAAACTCATATTCCA
>JAOZHW010000021.1 GCA_026014685.1 Candidatus Bathyarchaeota archaeon | reverse complement strand
CGCCAACGCTTTCTCCCAACTGAAATGGTGCCTGGCGAAATCTGAGTAATCCCTGTGATTGCACATCTTCCAAAACAAAGAATCACTGTTAAAAGGCGTGCTGCTCACTATCAGCTTGCCATTCGTGGTTCCAAGCGTAAACAAAATGGCATCGTACAAGTCCTCATCGTTAGGCGTGAACCCGCATTCATCCCAATACAACCGATGAAACGTGTTACCCCTCACAGTATCAGGATTATTCGGAAAAGCCTCAATCACCGAACCATTACTGAAGCTGATTCGGGTTTTCTGAACATGCACTTCGCCAGCGGGAAGGTTACGGCAAAAACTCGCCACACGCCTAATATTCAACTTCGTCTGACGCCAGCTAGGACCAATAAACCCAATGTACAAGTCAGGATTCTCATACGCATCCTGCAAAAGCAAAGCGCCAATTGACGTGCTCTTGCCCGTTTGCCTTGGCCACCTTACCGCAAGAAACTGATTCTCCCGATACAGCTTCGCCAGCTCAAGCTGATACCAGAATGGCCTCAGCTTGCACACGTCACTGAAGAACTTGGCTGTATCGCCTTTAACCTGGTCTACCGCCGCCTTCTTCGACTCATCTAGAACCTTAGCCTCTTCTCGAAAGTATTGACGCTGCAGGTCATAGTCACCCTTATGCCACGTTCTAGCCCTTCTTGCCACGCTCGGAATCAAACTTGCGTCTCAACTCCAAAATTTCAGCTTCAAAACCCCGAATATCCACGTACTCAACGAACAGCTCCTTGTAGATTTTCACGCCCTGAATGATGCTCCGCAAACGCAGAGTTTCAGCCTGCTCTAAGCCAGGAGTCTCCAGAGCCCTCAACGCCGCACTTAACGTCTTCAACGCTTCCTCTACGCTTGGAAGCTCGGAGGGCAACTGCAAACTGGTTGTTGTAGTGCGCTCTGATTTTGCCCGCACTACTACATCTAAGCCAAGACGCGCAATCTTTATTCGAATGCAATCACGGGTTTTTCCCAG
>JAOZHW010000020.1 GCA_026014685.1 Candidatus Bathyarchaeota archaeon | reverse complement strand
GAGGTTAAAACATGGAGGCCGCATCCACTCACACATTTTGTCTCTTTATATAAGGGAGGGGAGGTAGCTGCTGAGACGTCGCGTGATTTCCAGCTTTTGCGGATACGGATTCGTATGCACCCAAAAATAATGAAGTCTAGTCACCCCCGAGCAGAGTGCTTTCGGCAAGTTTTATACCCCAACATCCACAATACTGCTTTAGCGGCTGGTTAATGCATGGGAAACAGTGAAGAAGAAATCTACTCTATCATGTTCAAATCACTCAAGCATCCCGTTAGACGCCAAATCCTGCGCATCCTAAACGACAAGCCCCTCTCGTTTATGGAGATGGTGGAATTCGTCGGCGTATCCAGCTCGCATCTAACTTATCATCTTGAAAGCCTCGGCGAATTAATCACCAAAACCCCTGATGGACACTACCAGCTCTCCAGCTTCGGCAAAGCCACCGTCAGCGCCATGAAAGGCGTGCAGGAAGCCCCCGAACTCGCAACCAGACGCCCCAAAAAGTTGGCGCGCAAATGGAAAGCAGCCTTCGCCGCCCTGATGATTTTGGTGTTGCTTCTCTCAGGTTTCGGCGTCATCCAGTACCTTGAGTTGGCGCGGTTGGCAGAGGAACAGAGCAGCCTCGAAGCCGAGAATCAGCATCTGCTCTCATGGGGAATCGGCACAAGCAAAGTCGCTGACTTTCTACGCAACGTCACCCAGCTTGAAGCCAAACAATACAAAATCACCCTGCAAAGCAACACGTTGGAGTACCGAGAAGACTTTGACGTGGCTGAAGAAGTCCTAAAATACCGCCTCACAGCCTCATCGAGCAGTTTGGAGGCGAGTTTCCGCTTCAGAGAGAACCATCTAAGCCGCTACCAACTCACCACTCAAGCAGGCACACCAATCCTCACCGAAAACCCCTCAGGCAGCATACTGGAAGCCGCCCAAGCCGCCCTCAACCGATACAAAACTTACTCAGGCGACGCATACCTCGCCGAAATGAGCACCCTGCTTGCCTCAGTCAAACAAACAGGCGGAAACATCACAACTGTGGTTTCAGGCAACATGAAACTCCAAATCACCCATCAAGGTAGCGCAGCCGAGTTTCTCTGGATGTACACCGAGGGCGGCATCGACTTTTCAGCTAAAAGTCTGCGCATGACTTTCGACAAAGGCGTCCTCACAGCGTTAACAGACGGCTACTTCCTCTTCACAATCGGCAACACAGACCTAAACATAAACCAAAACCAAGCCCTCACAACCGCCAAAAACTACATAGCTGCCATGACTTGGACCATAAACGGCACCCAAACCAGCGACTTCAAAGCCCAAGAAACCGTCTCCGTGCAGCTTCTGCCTCATCCGCGCGACAACTCTGTGGCGCTAGTTCCATACTGGTACGTCGTGGTGCAGCTGGACAAGACCTATCCAGGCGGAATCAACCAAGCGGCAGTTGGAGTTTGGGCAGACACGGGCGAAGTGGCAGACGTGCAGCTACTAAGCCGTTAAAGTGGCGAGATAGCAGTTTATTGCCTCCTCATCAACAAACGCAGAGATGGACATTCCGCTGCCCTCAAGCAAATCCATGAATTCCTCAAGCCGAAACGCCTTCTTCAACCCAGTCACCACGATTTTGCCGCTGCCTTTGGCGACTCTTCTGAGTTCAAGGAGCGTTTGGGCTGGTTTAGGCATATTCTGAAGCACCGTAAACGCAAAAACCCCGCCGAAAACGCCCGCGCGAAACGGTAAATGGTCAGCGTCTGCCTGCAACACAAAAACATTCCCAAACACTTTCGCTTGCTCGTTGGCTTTCTTGAGCAAACCCAGCGAAACATCCACGCCCACAACTATTTTCGCTTTTGAGGCGACTTGACTAAAGAATAAACCTGAACCGCAACCCACATCCAAAACCGCATCATCCGCGACGTCAACATTTTCGAGAGCTTTTCGGTATTTCCGTTGTTGCTCTTCTGAGTAGCGTTCATCATAGATTTCTGCGGTTACGTTGTAGGCGTGCATGACTCTGCGCTTGCTTGTCCAAGCCATAGCGTGTGTTCCTTCAAGAATTCTTATGTACCCAAGCACAGCCATAAATACGTTAGCTGAACACACTTGCAGGCACCTAACAACAAAATCCTGGTCTTAACACATCCATCTTTGGCGGAAGCCGCCGCATTAATAGAGAAAGCCTTCAGCCAACGCAGAACACTCTTAGTCGCAGGAAACTGCCATGTGCATTACGCAGGCAGAGCCAATTCTACACTGAACTATGGCGAAAGGCTCTTGATCATTAAATCCGACGGTTCGCTGCTTGTGCATCGCCCAACTGGGTATGAACCCGTGAATTGGCAGCCCAGCGGCGCCGTTTTTCATGTGGAAATAAAAGACGGAAAACTGGACGTGCATGGGGTGCGCCAGAAACCCAGAGAAACCGTCAAAGTCACCTTCTCAGAAGTGCTGATGGTTTCAGCTATGAATTTGTTGGATAGCGGCGAGTTTCTGCTGCATGCCAGCGAAGACGACATGCACCGAGCGATTCTACTAAAACCCGAACTGCTCGAAGCAGGCTTTAAGCCGATTAGTTGGGAGAAACATGTGGAACCTGGGTTCGTGGATATCTACGGCGAAGACAAAGACGGCAAACTCGTCATCGTCGAAGTCAAACGCAAAACCGCATCCAAAGAAAACGTGCTGCAACTAGCAAAATACATCGAACCTATCAAAGCCAAAACGCACCGTCCCGTCCGCGCCATCCTCGCTGCCCCAAGTCTCGGCAAAGATGTACAGCGGCTGTTGGTGTCGATGGGGTTAGAGTTTAAGGCGGTGGACCCCAAAGAATGCGCGCTGGTCCTGCGTAAAGCAAGCAACTCAAAGCTCGAAGCTTTCTTCAAAGAAAAATAGCTGCAAAAGTCGTAAAATTTTAAAACATAAGAAACATGCAAGTTGAAAAACTTGCTAAACGATTTTTTTTATTCTTTTACGTTGTCGCCGTTTTCTGCTGGAACCAGTACTGCGGCTGCGACGGTGGTTGTCCAGAGTCCGTTTTTGTCGCCTGCTGCGGATTGGGTGGTGTTGTCGGTTTTGATGATTAAGCCTGTGGTTTTGAAGATTTTTTTGCGTTCGTCCCATGCGGTTTCGGGGTCAAACTGGATGCCCATGGTTGTGGCGAGCATGGTTGCTGCGAGGTCTTCGGCGTAGTCGCCTGCGGTTTCGTCTGTTTGGCCGAAGCTGTGGTGCTCGCTGAGGTATCCGTACTGGTTTTTGCCAGAGGGAATGGCGACGCCAACGCTGGATGCGACGAGGCGGTGGGGTTCGTTGGTTGCGTTGCGCGCGATGACTACGAAGGTGATTTCGCCTGGGTGGATCATTTTGAGACCTTTTTCGCGGCTGACGAGTTTGCAGCCTGGTGGGACGATGCTGGATACGCTGACTAGGTTGCACATTTGGATGCCTGCGTCTCGGAGTGCTAATTCAAAAGATTGGAGTTGTTCTTTGTGTTTGCCAACTCCTTTTGTGAAAAAGAAGTATTTCGGTATCATTTTGGTGTCGGAAAATATGGATTGGAGAATTCATTTATTAGCCTTTTGTTTACAAACTAAACTTTACCTATCTATATCCCAAATATCGAATGCATTCTTGGGGACTGAAAACATAATATTGCTCCAAACCAATACACCTTGCCAGAGGAAAAACCTGTGGCGCACCAAAGCGTATTCAAAGACGAATCCAAACTGGACATAAACTACATACCACAGAAGCTGCCGCACCGCGAAAAAGAACAACGCCTCCTCTTTGAATTCTTCAGCTTCATTCTACGCTGCCCAGAACGGATGGCACAACGCGTGATTTTAACTGGCGATGTTGGTACTGGGAAAACTGCGCTTGCTCAGCACTTCGGCTCAAACATGACTTCCGAAGCCAACAAACGCCGCATCAAATTCCGCTACGTACACGTGAACTGCCGAGAGTTCCGCGGGAGTCTTCAACCGATTCTGCATCGGGCGGTTGTGGCGTTTCGTCCGAATTATCCTGCGCGGGGTTACGGCGCCGAAGAAGTGCTCGCGGCGTTGATGCAGGTGCTCGATGAGGAGGAAGCTACTTTGATTTTGGCGCTCGACGAATTCGACAGTCTCATCGAAAAAGAGGGCTCCGACGCCGTTTACAAGTTGACCCGCCTGCAGGAGATGAGGCAGGGTAAACCGCAGCGGCTCTCATTCATCTTCATAATGCGTAACCTCGATGCCACAGCGCAACTTGACGAAAGCGCCAAAAGCACCCTGCAGCGCAGCATCATCAGCCTGACACGTTACGGCAAACCCGAGTTAAAAGACATCTTAAACGATCGTGTAGCGTTGGCTTTTGAGTTGGGCGCGGTCAGCGAGGACGTGGTGGATTTGGTTGCCGAGTTGGCTTATTCTGAAACGGGAAACGCACGTTTCGGTATCGAGTTACTTTGGCGGGCGGGGAAGTATGCGGATGCAGAGAACGCGGGAGCATTGGAGCCTGAATGTGTACGCTTGGCGATTTCCAGTATTGTGCCGAGTTTGCGGCGCAGCGAACTTGCATCGTTGGGTTTGCATGAACGCCTCTTTTTGTTGGCTGTGGCGCGGTACTTTAAAGAAAACGAAGAAGTCTACGCAGCACTCACGGAAATCGAGAAAACCTACGCGGTGCTCTGCGAGGAATACGGCGAAACTGCCAACAGCCACACGCAGCTTTGGAACTATGCACAGTACCTGACCAAGTTAGGTGTGCTGAGAACTGAGGTTGCTTCGGCGGAGACGCGGGGGCGCACGACGCGGGTTTCGCTGCCGACGATTCCAGCGGTGGAGCTGGAGCGGCAACTAAGCGACAGTTTAGCGCAGATGGAGAGAGATACATAGTGGAACTCGAAGAAGTCCTCTCATCTAAGCCTCGTATGAAAATTCTAAAACTAATCTACCAACTGGGGCAATTAAACGTCAGCGATGTGGCGCGGCGGATAAAAATGAATTATACCGCAACAGCAGAGCACCTAAAAATCCTCACAGGCGAAGGCGTCCTCGAAGAGCGGGTGTATGGGCGAGTGCACATGTACCGCTTGAGCGAAACCCCAAAAGCAAAAGCCATAGTAGGGCTGATTGAGGCATGGGAAAAACCCTGACTACCCAAGCGCGTATATTTGCGCGCTGATTAGCCGATTACGTTCTGTTTTTTGTTTGCTCTGGGGTGACTAGACTTCATTATTTTTGGGTGCATACGAATCCGTATCCGCAAAAGCTGGAAATCACGCGACGTCTCAGCAGCTACCTCCCCTCCCTTATATAAAGAGACAAAATGTGTGAGTGGATGCGGCCTCCATGTTTTAACCTC
>JAOZHW010000019.1 GCA_026014685.1 Candidatus Bathyarchaeota archaeon | reverse complement strand
GGCTAAGAAGGTTACCTACTCCATAATCAAAGATTATTACGTTCGGCATCAGATAACTCCCTTTGAACTGGGCACACCCTTGCGCCTTGGGTCCATGGCTACTGCTTGTCTTAGCGAGAGTGCGAGGGCTTTGGTTGCGGCTTCTGCTTTGTGGTGGTCGTTGCTACCGTACTCCACGAAGATGTGTACGTTTGCCTGCAGTGACTGGGCTAAGGATTCAAAGAAGTGCACGATGTCCTCGGTCGGCATATCCTCTACTTTTTTGCCTTTGAGTTTTAGGTCGATTTTGAAGTAAGGTCGCTTGACCAAGTCCACGGCGGCAAATGCCAAAGAGCAGTCCATGGGTGCTGCGGCGCTGCCAAACCGGGTGATGCCTTCACGTGTGCCTAGGGCTTTGTTGAGTGCTTCGCCAAGTCCAAGTGCCAAGTCTTCGACGCTGTGGTGTGCCAAATCGCCAGTGACGCTGGCTGATATGTCGATTAGGCTGTGTGTAGCAAGTGAAGTGACCATGTGGTTTAGGAAAGGCACGGGTGTGCAGACGGAGACTTTGCCTTCACCGTCTATGTTCACGGCTACTTTGACTTCGGTTTCTTTGGTTTTACGGTACACTTCTTCTTTACGCATTCTAATCACCTTGAATTTGTTTTAGCGCCTCTATTAGCTTAGCGTTCATCTCGGGCAAGCCAACAGTGATGCGGAAGCAGTTTGGGTACTGGAGCAGACTACCCCACTTCTTAAGCATGATGCCCATAGCCAAGAGTTTCTCGTAGACCTCGTCTGCGGGCATTTGCGTGTTCACCAAGATGAAGTCGGCTTGCGAGGGGAAAGCTTGCACGCCTTCTATTTGGTTTAGCGCCTTTATGAGTTTTCTCCGCTCCTCCTTTAGCGCCTCCACAGCCGTGCGCATGATATCCATGTTCTTTAGCATTTTGATGCCCATGCGGATTGAAAACCCACTCACAGGGTAGGGCAGCGGAGCTTTCTCCGTTAGAACTTTTGCCAACTCTGGGTTCGCGACGGAGTAGCCCAGCCGCAGCATCGCCAGCCCGAACGCTTTGGAGAACGTGCGCAGGATAATCATGTTTGGAAACTCTCGGATGCGGGGCACAAACGAGTAGTCGGCAAACTCGCCGTACGCTTCATCCAAGATAACTATCCCGGGGAATGCTTTGACAAGGGCTTCGACATCTTCGGTTTTCATCTGGTTGGCGGTTGGGTTGTTGGGGGAGCACAGGTAGAGCAAGCGTGTTTTATCGGAGAACTGCGAGAGCATAGCTGTCACGTCCAGTTGAAAGTCATCTTTAAGCGGCACCACCATGTATTCGCCCTGAAGCCGTTTTATACAAAGCCGTGGGATGGCAAAGGACGGGGCAAACGAGACGGCGACGTCGCCTTTTTCGATGAAGAGGCGGATTATGCGGTCGATTAACTCGTCGCCTGCGTTGCCGATTGTCAGGTAATCCTTTGGGACACCCATGTAGGCGGTGAGTGCTTCGCGGAGCTTGCCCTCTTCGTCTTCTGGATACATGCGTAGGTCGATTTCGTCGGCTAACTCCTTAATCAGCGCTGCTTGTTTGGCTCGATCTACGAAGAAGTTCTCGTTGAAGTTGAGCTTGACGATTTCTTTGGGGTTAACGCCGATTTGCTGGGCTAAGGTTTCAGGCGTAGCTCCTGCTGAGTAACAGTCCACGGCTTGAAGTTTTTCGAGTTTGTTTTCTATCCATTTGTAGTATGATGCGCTCATGTGGTGAGCCTCGCTGCTATTGCCTCGTAGTGATTTGGCAAGTTTTCGGCTTCCGTTAGCACCCTGATGTTTTCTGCTGCCTTCTCTAAGCCAGCCTTGGAGCATTCAACGATGCTGACCCGACGCATGAAATCGAAGACTGACAGCCCAGAGAAGGATTGGGCGAATGCGCCTGTCGGAAGCACATGATTAGTGCCGCTGCCGTAGTCACTTAGGGGCACGGGACTGTAGGGACCGACCAATATTAGACCAGCAGTAAGTTGGGTTGCCAGTTCTTTAGCGTCGACTGTCATGACTTCCAAGTGTTCAGCGGCAAACTGGTTCGTCAACGCGACTGCCTCGTCCATGTTCTTGCAGGTTACTATGAAGCCATAATTGGCTAATGATTCTTGGATTTTGTCGCCTCTCTCTGCCTTTGAAGCTATTTTTTCGACAGCTTCCTGCACTTGCTTGGCAAGTTTGTCGGAGACCGTTATGAGCCCAGCTACACTATCGCCTCCGTGCTCAGCCTGAGAAACCATATCATACGCAATTAGCCGTACATCTGCCAACGCGTCGGCCAAAATTAGGACTTCGCTTGGACCAGCAGGCATGTCAATTGCTACATCCGTGCAGACTTGCACTTTGGCTTCCGTCACGTACTTGCTGCCTGGACCGACGATTTTGTGCACGGGCGCTATAGTGTCGGTTCCGTAAGCCAACGCAGCAATGGCTTGGGCTCCTCCAACCTTGTAAACCTCGTCTACGCCGCAGATGTCGGCGGCAACAAGCACAAGCGAGTTAACCTTGCCCTCGGAATCCGACGGTGAACACACGACAACCCGCGAAACACCTGCAACTTTGGCTGGAACAACCGTCATAACAACAGTACTTGGGTAAGCCGCCTGTCCTCCTGGAACATAACATCCGACACTTTCAAGCGGACGCAGAATTGTTTGAACGGTGATTCCGTCAATTGAGGTTGTAATGTCGGTTTGTGTCAGCAGTCGCCTTTGGAAAGCTTCAACCCTCGCTTTCATGAACTGTAGGGCGGCGATTTGTTTTGGGCTTACTTTCTGGTATGCTTCCTTGATTTCCTCTGCCGACACCCTGAGAGTTTGCGGCGTCAGCGTGGCTTTGTCGAATTTTAATGCAAGCTCTAACAGCGCTCCATCCCCCTCTTTTCTAACTTGAGCAATTACCGCTCTAACACTGTCTCGCAGGGTTTGGGCTGCTGCTTTTTGGTCTGCCCTCTGGCGTTTAAACCAATCAACCGGCAGCTCTTTTGAACTCCAAACTTTCATGGTGAATCCTTTGCGCATCTACCCTCTTCTCTCCGTGCCAATTCATCCAGCGCCAACACCTGACGCGGTTCATAAACGACCAAGCCCTGGGCAATTTGGCGGATTTTCGGCAACAGCGTGATAAGGCAGTCTTTCTCGATGACCGTGTTCACACTCACCCAATCCTCATCCGCCAACGGGGATATGGTTGGGTTCTTTAGTGCAGGCAGCTCGGTTAGCAGTTTTTGAAGGTTAGCCTTCTTGACGTTGACGAAAATGTGGATTCTCTTCGAACCGTCCACGACGCCCTTGAGTAGGGCGACTATGTCGTAGATTTTTTCTCTTTTCTCCGGGTCTTCAAGTGCTTTCTTGTTTGCGATTAGAATAGCGCTGGATTTTAAGACTGTCTCTATGATGCGCAGGTTGTTAGCTTCCATGGTTGTACCTGTTTCCGTAACGTCCATGATACAGTCGCTGTTTTCCGGCGGTTTGGCTTCAGTGGCGCCAAAAGAGAGGAAGATTTTGGCTTTTGGGTTGGCGCCTTTTTTCCACCATGGCGTCACAATCAACGGGTCCATGTCGCCAAAACGTTTCTTGTACTGTGGCGTGTTCTTGAGGTATTCTGAGGCTATGTTTAGGTATTCTGTGCTGACTCGGAAGTTCCTGCCCGAAACCCAAACTGACTCCATGAACTCGCCAAGGCTTATGCCTTCTGGAACACTTTTGGGAACGGCGATGACTAAACGGATTTTCCCGTATTCAAGGTTTTGAAGCACTTCCACGTCGGCCCTGTTTTCACGCACCCAATCTTCGCCTGTGATGCCTATGTCCTGTAAGCCTTCGCTGACGAACACGGGGATTTCTTGTGGGCGGAGCACCTTCATTTCGATCTGTGGGTCGTTTATGCTTGGGCGGTACGTGCGTTCTGTTCCGCCGATTTTGAAGCCTGATTTAGCGAAGAATTCCGCTGTTGCTTTTTCTAGGGAGCCTTTTGGGATGGCAAATTTGATTTTATCCATAAATTATTTCTCCTAAATTTTTAGAGACGCGTCTGGAGGGTGTTTGTTTTGCGAGAATTTTTTGCTTGGGAGTTGCGCCTAATTCTAAATAACTAATCGTTTGGGAATTTACGCTGTTTTTGCGTTTAGCTGCAATGAAGGCAATCGCCTTTGGTGAACGCAATCCCTCATCATACGTCACTGAAAGACACCACAACGACTGTCTCCCTAATAAACCTGTTTCTAATATTTAACTATCAAACAACAAGAAGAGGCAAAACAGCAGGCTACTTGTGCCTTATAATCTCAAAAACCAGCGGAGGTACCGAATTGCGTGTTTCCAACTCCACGCTGAGCAAGCCTTCCATGATGCCCTTCCAGATCTCACAATCATTTATGAAAGGAGTTTTCAAGAGTAGGAACTTATCTTTTAAGTAAAAGTCACCAAACCCCTGCACTTTCAAGCGTTTGAACACCTCTTCCCAGTTCTCGGTTTTACTTGCGTCAGCGCCCAGTGTTGAATGGATGGAAACTTTTAGGGCGTTGCCCATTTTTTCTCCCACCTCAAACCATTTTTCTTTGGGGATTTGTTGGGTTAGGATGTTTAGTAATTCAACGTTTACAAATGCGATGCGGCTTATTCCACAGTAGTATTCGCCTGGATAGCGCCAATCATCAACGCTCATGTTCTTGTAGATGTCGAGCATCTTGGAGATGAGTGGTTTAATGCCTGGTTCTTTCCCTTGGTTGATTAAGCTTTGGATGAATTCGCGCTCGCTTCTTTCCAGGATGATTGTGGTTCTTTTTGTTTCTTCACTCTTTGCTGGCCCTTCTATGATTCTTTGTTTGCTATCCTGCATAGAACTTATTCTTATGGTAATATCTAATATGCCTTGTGCATTAAACAATAATATTGTTAGTCCACTTTTCCCGAAAAACCAAGAATACTTAATAAAACACAATCCAACTCTAAAGAGTCGCCGATGAAGAATCTAAAAAGCTGACCTGATGATGCACTCTAGGGTATCTGAGGCAAAGAATTAAGTTATAACTTTCTTCCTGATAAGGTACAACAGCAACACAATGCCCAAGATGAACAGGACAGCGCCAACACCGATAGAAGCAAAGTACTCGATGTTAAGAATGTTCGCCATTAGGTAAGGTATGTACGTAGGACCTACAAAGAGCAGAATGACAGCGACGATTGTTAAAGCTACTCGGGTAAACTTTGATTCGATACCGCTGACATCAACATTTTCAACGTTTTCTCTCATGACATCAAACCTTCTACTCTTCAGGTGCATTGTTCTCTACTAAACCTTCTTTTATCTCTTTTCCTAAAGCCTTCATCAAAAACTTGAAAACTAAAAACCCAGCCTCACGATCAGCCTTAAAACCCATAGTTGTACCGAGCAAACTCACGCCTTCAAGCTTCCTCTCTTTCGCCAAAGCCAACATCAAACCTGTTCCACCAACGATTCTGCCCTTACTATAGATGACTCCGCCTTTCTCCATGAACTCGGTTGCCAACCTCGGCGAGGTAGCAGCGATGTAAACCTGAGTCTTATCTTCAGTTATAGGTACACCGCCCATGGTTACGATGAAGCGGCAACCAATCGACTCGACAAAATCAATCACGTGATCGCAAACCTCGTAGTGCGCAACGACATCGTCAAACGAGGGCTGAATCTCCCCTGTCATGATGACCAAATTGTTCCTTTCCATCGGAGCGTAGAAAAACTCGTACCGCGGCAGGTGACAGATGCCCTTAGAACTGATGGCAACGTAATCAGGGAACGAGGGAGAATACAACTCAGCAAAAGGCTTAGCGTCACAGAACTTGATTAACAGGTGCGCAGCGATACGACCAACGTTACCAAAACCCGGCAAGCCCTGGACGAAAATCGGGTTGTCCAGAGTTGGAGTTGAAAGTTTACGCAAATACGGCTTATCCATTACTGAGACACTCTTCCATAGGGAAATATGTTCCCAACTAAAATTCTTTTGCCGCAAAGGAAAAAGAAACTATTAATATTTGACAACTCAAGTAATAGGTTGCGCCAACAAAATGTTGACGAAAAAGAAGCGGGGTGGGGTAGCCAGGATTAACCCGCTGGGCTCATAACCCAGAGATCAGTAGTTCAAATCTACTCCCCGCTACTACCTGTCGTCCTTTGTAAATTGGGTCTTTAGGGTGGCGCGGTGTGCGTTTGGAGTGCGCTGTTTGCTTTTGTCTTGTATCTTAGCTCTTAATTACTCATGTGCCGTTTGCCGCTTGTGTCCCGTAAGATGTGCAGGTCGTTGTGGGTGTAATTATTTAATAGGTAAAAAGATAGACAGTGTAGCTGATTTGGAGAGGCGTGCCGTGTTGGACTCGGTATTGAGCATAATAGG
>JAOZHW010000018.1 GCA_026014685.1 Candidatus Bathyarchaeota archaeon | reverse complement strand
TAGTGTGCGTCTCGTAGCTGATGTTAAACGTGAACTTCTCTTCCTCCCGATTGTAGATGCGCCGAACCTGCCTAACCCGAAAATCCCTCTGCCGCCGCACATCCGTCACCTCGGAATAACTGTTAAGAATGGTTCGGGCTCCATCTGCACAGTCGCAAACACAGCCAACGCAATACTCCAAAACACATCATCATGCGTACCGTTCGGATGCGAAAAGCCTATGGCGCCGTCCTTGCGCAGCTCATAACGCTCCACGTTCAATTCAGTACATATGTCCCCTCGATATGGCCGCTCCCAATTCAGCAGTGGATAGTAGAATTGTTTGTTCATCATGCGCTGCTTTAGTAGGCTTGCCATTTCGCTTTTTCTGGGCACACTGAAGTTGACGCCTTCAGCATTCTCGATGCCAGCGTTCTCCATGTCAGCGATAATCGATGGTCCTTCGCGTGTGAAGTCCACTCGGATTTTCTGGAAGCCGCCCCACCTGTCCTGCAGCGCTTTCAAGTAGCCAAGTACTTGAGCGTAGAGTGTGGGCTGCTGGAAAATCTTCAAATGCCGCAGAAACAGCTTATCATTTAAGCGTTCAACCACTGAGAGCACACAGTAATCCCTTGTCTGCGCCAAGTCCAATCCAGCAAAAAACTCGCCTTGACACTCATCTTCAGAGTTGAATTCTTGCAAGTCAAAACCACAGTTCTTCACCGTACCCACACAGGAAACAATCAGGCTCTGAGGCAACCACACGTCTTCGTCCTCAGCCCACTCCGCCTCCATCTCCCGACGCCAACGTGCTGGGTCGTCGCCGAACTGGCGCTTAATCTTCTCAATGATGGCGGGTTTTAGTGGACCGTTGGGTTCCAGCGCCTGCTGCCAAGTGATGTGCGTCCTGCCGAAATCACTGTAGTCTTTGTGGTTGCACATCTTCCAAAACAGGCTATCCGTATTCCACGGCGTAGAAGTCGCAATCAGCCTGCCGTTGGTTGTGCCCAGCGTAAACAGTATCGCATCATACAGGTCTTCGTCGTTGGCGGTAAAGTTGCATTCCTCCCACCAGATAACATGAAACGACGGACCGCGAATCGTGTCAGGATTATTCGGAAACGCCTCAATCACACTGCCGTTGGGCAGGCTAACGCGAGTCTTTTGGATGCCCCGCTCACACCCAAGATACCTGCGGGCGAACCCGCCGATACGCCGAATATTCAGCTTAGTCTGCCGCCAACTAGGCCCAACAATCGCGATGTAACTGTTCGGATGCTCAATAGCGTACTTGAGGACTAAGCCTGAGACTATGAAGCTCTTGCCCGTCTGCCGCGGCCAGCGAACAGCGTTAAACTGGTACTGCTCAAACTTTGCCTCCAAATCCAGCTGATAAGCGTAGGGCGTAAAACCGAAAACCCGCTCACAAAACTCCTTAAAGCTATGCTGCAAAGCTTCCACCTGCCTTTGCTGCTCTACCATGTGGGCGCCTGCAATTGCCTCGATGCGCTCAACTTTGGCTTTCGCTTGCTCCAGCCGAAGAGTTCTCGCCTTTTTTCTCCAACCCCTCATACTTAGCCTCCAACGCGTCTAAACGCTCCTCAATTCCACGGTAATCGAGGTACTCGGCGAAGGCGTCCTTGTAGGTCTTAGCTAACGTAGCCACAACCTGCAACCTGCCCACCTCGTCCTTGCTCAACCCAGCCTCAGCACTCTTGAGCAACGCGGCAGCCAAAATCCGCAACGTCTCCTCCACATTAGGCAAATCCGCAGGCAGCGATAGTTGGGAAGAAGAAAAAATCGTCTTTTTCCCAGAACCACGCCTTTTTTCTTCTTTCACCGCTTTGAGCTTCAAATCAAACATCTTCTGCACTACCGCATCACGCGACTTCACCATAACCCTGCAGATGTCGTCAACACTCTTGCCCTCTTCAACCAGCCGCTGAAGCATGCGAATTTCCTCTATGTCCCACGGTTTACCCTTCGTCATGCCTTCTGCCCCACAAACAACCCAACAATCGTGCCACTCAAACCCGTGATAGCAGCGAAAACCTCAGCATTCCAAGCGTGAAACAGCATCATGTGTGCCAGCTCCAGAGCGGACATGAAGGCGGTCATGCCTATGGCGAACTTCACGCCCAAAACCAGCTTCGCATTGGGCTCTTCCTCAATCCAGCGT
>JAOZHW010000017.1 GCA_026014685.1 Candidatus Bathyarchaeota archaeon | reverse complement strand
CCTGAGTTCCATTTGCAAGTGCAACTTTGAGGATTTTAAAAAAGGTTAGCTTGGTGGTTTTATATTTACGAGTTCTTGCTTGAAAGCTTCGGCAGGAGTTCTGTAGTCAAGTATTTTACGAGGTCGGTGGTTGATGTAATTTATAATGGCAGATAGTTGTTTTCCTGTCAGCTCATTAAGATCTACGTTCCTTGGTAAATATCTTCTCAGTATTCCGTTGGCATTCTCATTGCTGCCTCTTTGCCAAGAGGAATAAGGCTTGGCAAAATATACTTGGGTTCCTAATTGGTTGGTTATTCTTTGATGCTCGGCAAACTCCAGGCCGTTGTCAAAGGTAATGGTTTTTCTGGCTAATTGGGGCAGTTTAGAGAAGCACCCAGTGATCAGCCCGGCTCGTTCCTTGGCTTTGTTGGTTGCAGGTTTTAAGACCACCAGATACCTGGTCTTCCTTTCCAAGTGAGTGGCCAGCCTTTGGGAATGGCCCTGGTATACTACAGTATCGCCTTCCCAATGGCCAAACTCCGTGCGGGTCTCAACTTCTTGCGGCCTAAGAGATATGTCAACCCTGCCAGGTATGGTACCTTTGGTATGTTTTCTGCCATTCCTCTTGCGTCTTATACGGTGGGCATGAGGCAGATGCTGTCTTAGATTCTGTTTGCGCCCTTCCGGGCTGTATATGAACTGGTATATACTCTCCTTGGTCAGGTAGCTCTGACCGGTGTTACGCAGTTTGCCGGCGATTATATCCGGACTCCACCCTTGTTTAAGCTTTTTCAGGACCTTGGCTTTAAGCCCAGGAAACCGGTCTACATATCGTTCTTTTCGCCCGTTAGCCTTGCGTTTGGATGCTTTCCGTTCGGCGGTGTCTGGCAGGTACTCGTCAAACTTCTGGTGCCGGTTCCGTTTGATCTCTCGTCCTATGGTGCTTTTGTTTCGCCCCAGCGCTTTGGCTATCGCTGTCTGGGTTTTACCCAATTCCAGGAGTCGGTAAATCTCCTCCCGGTCTTCCATTGTTAACTGATTATATCTTCTCATACAACCCTGAGTATACCACTCAGAGTTGCACTTCAAAATGGATTATACC
>JAOZHW010000016.1 GCA_026014685.1 Candidatus Bathyarchaeota archaeon | reverse complement strand
TGCAGTGCAGCAAACGGCAAAATCACGCAGCTTGTGGATCAGGCAGTGAACGAGGGCGGAGCAGCGACGTACACCGTGTTCTATAACCGCAAGCTCGGCACTGCTTTGGAAACGGCCTCGGCGGACGGCGACTTGATTTTCATTGATGTGGAGAAGTGATTTTTGTGAAGCCGAAACTTTTTGAATCGCTTATGGCTAAGCCCAACGACCAGCGCGAGGTTTACGAGAAACTAAAGCTCAAAACTGAGCATCCGTTCCTCAAGCGCTACGTGCAGATGGGCATCAAAGAAGGCCTCTTCAGCGACATGACAGGCGCATTGGGCAGAATGCACGACACCTTAGTGCAGGCTGCGTTTCCCGAACTCATCGGCAGAAACATAATCTCCGTCATGCCTACGTCGGAGCCGATGGAGCGTTTCCCGCTGGATAGTGATGCTGTGGCTTACCGTTACGCTGAAGGCGCCGTGACACGCCTAAGCGGCAAGAAAAACACCACAGTCGACATCTACACGAGCCAGTTGGTTGATGCTTCTGAGGAGTGGACGCGGGAGTTTCTCGAAGACGCCACTTGGAACGTCATGGACAATATGGTGCAGAAGGTGGGCAGAGCCTTAGCGCTGAAAGAAACCCAAGCCATCCTCGCCCTCTACGGCGCAGTTGCAGACGCGGATTTGGCTGGCGGCGCAGCACTCAACGGCAACAACCAAGTTCTTAGCTGGAGCGGACTGCTTGCACTGCATAATGCTGTCCGAGGCGAGAATTGGCGTCCAACCGTTTTGGCAGTCAGCGAGACTCAGCTGCATCAGTTGCTCAACGATGACAAGTTCATCCACTCGCAGTATTTCCCAAGCAGTGAAACCGACATCGAAGCAGGCAGCATCGGCAGCGTCTTAGGCATGCGCGTCCAAGCAAGCACACTGGTTCCAAACGGCACCGCGTATGCGATTGATACACGTGTGGCTTCAACGCTGCTTCTGCGTCGGGACGTTACGGTTGAGGACTGGGAAGATGTCAAAACAGGCAAGTACGGCGTCCGAGCTACCACACGGTTCGGCTTAGGCGTTCTGCGTTCTACAGCTGTTGCCAAAATGACCAACATCAAACAAACGCTGACCTAAACACATGTCAACGTACCAACAACTTTCCCTCTTTTTTGAGCTAACAAAATCCGCGAGGTCTAACCCATGAGTAATGTCTTCAAGAAAATTCGCGAGGTCCTCTCTTATGCGCCTGCTGTGGGCGTGGCGTCTCCTAAGCAGAGAGTGTTCTTTGACACTTCCTGCATCCCCTTAGTCGACGTCATGAAGCTCTATGAGCGTGACTCAACCTGCAAGGCAAGCGTGGATTTGCTTGCGGCTAGCACGGTGGGCATGGGCTTCTACACTACGGCTGATGAAAAGTACGAGAAAGCCTCCGAAGCGAAAGCGGTTGTGGACCGGTTCTGTGAAGACGTCAACCTTGACGGCTTGCTTAACGATATGGCTAAGCCGTTGATTGGCTGCGGAAACGATTTTTG